>DEKO01000123.1 GCA_002353885.1 Porphyromonadaceae bacterium UBA2720 | reverse complement strand
TGGTCGCCAATCTCCTTGGTGATATTGAGGTTGCCAGAGAAGTAGGCCGAGATGCGGTCGGGGTTGAGGTTGTAGGCGTAGTTGGTCTTGACCACCATCGCCGCCAGTTCGTTGAACAGTGCTGGGTCGTTATTGCGGGCCCAGATGAAGCGCTCGGCAAAGGGGACCTTGACATCGGGCTGGCTCCAAGTGGTGTAGTACTCGGGCCAGAGGGCAACATAGCAGTCGCGCTCGGTTCCGGTGTAGGGGGTGCCGAAGTAGTCGGTGGGCTGGGCCAACACATAACCCCGCGGGGCACCACCCCGCCCTTGGCTCAACGCGCGCCGCGCATCGTAGAGAGTCGACTCGAGCCGCAGACTGATGATGAGTCTGATGGCAGGGATGTGGGTGACGATGGTGAGGTTGGTGTTGACCACGTCGCTCATGCTGCCGTTTGCCACTGTGGCATAGGCCTCGCCACCCAGTGCCGTGCCGGCATAGTAGGCAACATACTGGTAGGGTGTGACGCCGTCGCTCATCCACTGTGCCCCCGAGGGCATAGCGGCAATCATGGTGTGCTCCACGCCGTGGTAGTGGTAGTAGGAGCCATCGAGTCGCAGGCTGGTGCGCAAAGCTGTAATCTGCTTGAAGTCGATAGTCCAGTCCAAGCCCGTGCGGGTGATGGGCGAGCCATTGACGTAGGTCGAGTTGGCACGGAAGGTGTTGCGCGTCACATAGTCCAGCACTTGCGGAGCCACCTGGCCTGTGCGGTCGGTGACAGTGACCACACCGGTGTGCTGGTCGATGGAGTATAGCCTGTCGGCCGACGCGATGGGGAAGTCACCCTCAAGCGCAGCCTGCGAGGTGAAATTGTAGCTGTAGGGCGTGTACAGACTGGTGCGCAAATAGGGTCGATAGGTGCGGTTATGGTAGGCCGAAAGCGAGACAGAGGCCACACGGGTTTCGGCCTCGACGCCCAGTTCCAGTTGTTGGGCATACTGCCACTTGAGGTCGGGATTGTAGACAGGCTTGAATGGGGTAACACTGTAGGCATAGAAGGCACGGTTGTCGACTGTCGAGCCAGGCACGAATGCCAGGCGGTCGGCATAGGCAGGCGCGGGATAGAGCACCTCGAACGATGGCAGTTTGACGCTCTTGCCCCAACCGCCGTAGACATTCAGCCCATTGACTGCCCATTCGTCGCGCCCTCGCCACAGGATGTATTTGGTATTAAAGCGCGGCGATAACGATGCCACAGTACCATAGTCCGAATGGCTGATGCGGGTGATATCTGCCCTGAGGCCGGCCATCAGTTGCAATTGGCTTCCACTACCACCCAAGTCGATGGTGAGCCGGTCCTCGCCATAGAGGGCGATGTTGTGCATCCACGGCAGCTGGTCGTAGCGGTACTCGCGCCAAGTAGGAGCCGTGCGCATGTCGTCGTAGTAGGCTCCACGCCCCTTGTTGCCCGTAGCTGTCCACTCGACGCCTGCCATCACGCGGTTGTTGAGTGTGCGGCCTTGCTGGTGCCAACGCGCTTTGAGTTTGAGCATGAAGCTCTGTGGCTTATTGTCGCGGTAACTCTTGACATACCAGTAGCCCGTGGGGCCCAGGATAATGGGCGCATTGGGGTCCTGGTCATAGTCGGTGGCAATGTAGTAGCCCTCGTCTCGGGCGTGAATCTGCGCCTGTGCACTGCTGCTATTGTCGTTGACCTGGCTGGTGCGCAGCTTGTCGGCCAGCGAGAGGTCGGCGTGCAGCGACAGTGCAGCCAACCACGGACGGTCCAGATTCCAGTCTAGCTGCAGTCCGCCACGCAAGACGCGGTCGCGCGTCTTGCTGTAGGTGTCAACAAACTGGTCAGGGTCGGCTTTGCTGTTATATCCGCCCACGTTGCCACCCAGATTGAGATTGACCATCAGGGGCTGACCGGCCAAATGCGTGGTAGTGCGATAGTTGAGCGACAATGTGTTGCGCTGATAGGCGGTGTGAGGCGAAGCCAGGTTGCTGTAGCTGCGAGAGTGCTCGAGCGAGGCGTTGAGCACGCCATGACGCATGTCGAATCCCTTGCTCACTGCCACCTGTTTGGTATAGGGATTGGTTCCCAGACTGACCTCCCATGGCGTGTGTCCGCGCTTGGTGTTGACCTTGACAATGCCATTGCTCAAGTCGCCATATTCGACCGATGGTATGCCGGGCACAACCTCGATGCTGGCCACGTTGGTCGAGCTGACGGTGCGTGTGCTGACTCCAGTGGTCTCGCCCATCTCGGCATTGTTCTGCAGCCGCTGTCCGTCGACCTCGACGGCTGTGCCAAAGGCAGCATTTCCTTTTTCTCCGCCCTGGGCATGCAAGGCAATGCGGCTGTCGGTCATGAGCGATGAGTTGACCGTCTTGCCACCAGGCAGCAGTGTCATGATGTCACTGACGTTGACAATCTGCTGGTTGTCGAGTGCCTGGCGATCAATCACATAGCTGGTGGTAGCATTCTCGGTGCGTCGCTGAGCAGTGACCACGACCTGCTGCAACTGCAGGTTGGTGGGCTGCAGCGTCAGGCGCAGCGAGTCGATGCCTTGCCGGATGTCAATGGTGGTGTGCAATGGCTCGTAACCGATGCAGGTGACTCGCACCAAGGCCTTGCCCATGCGTGCTACACGCACGGCAAAACGTCCCTGCTGGTCGGTCATGGCCCATTGCTCGCCCTGACGGATGTCGACGGTGGCAAACTCGACAGGAGCCTTGCCGTCAGTGACCACGCCGCGCACCACGACCTGGGCCTGCACAGCGACACTCAGTGCAGCCAGCATGAGAAGTATCCAGTGCCTCATTCTTCTTTTAGGGGTTTGGTCCAGGGATGCCGCATCAGGCGCGGACTGGAGAAAATATCAATCATGCCCACCTCATCGTGTTCCACATAACTATAAGGGATGTCAAGAGCCGTGATCCAATAAATCTGATACTGTCGCGGGAAGCTATACTCATGCTCCAGGTCCAGTTGGTCAGCATCACTCCAGGCTGCAGTGATTTCCATGCCCTGTAGCCGCTGGGTGTCGATATCCTGGCCCACGAAGTAGATGTAGCGGTTACCCGTGTCACCCCCCTCGTGCTGGGGCGACACTCCCATGTACCAGGTGGTCTCGTCGTTGAAGTAGGCATAGGTCGACGCATCACCGGCATACTGCTGACTGGTGACGGGCTGCTGGTCATCAAGCACCATGGTGATGGTGCCGCGTTGCAAAGCATCGTCATGAGCATAGCGCAGCACGAAGTCGGCACTGTAACGCAGCCCCATGCGGTGCGGCATCGAGTCGATGTGGCAATAGATGAGGCTACCATAGTTCGGCGAGCCTGGTGCAGGAAGCACGGCATGCACCTTAGCCGAAACAGCCTCAGTGACCATGATGCCCTGTTCGTTGGGTTCGCCATTGGGACTCATCACCAGCCACCATTCACCGGCAAAGTGCTCATAGCTGCTCATCTCACCATAGTCAAGTTCGACGATGCTGTCGGTATCGATGGTCATGTCCACCTCACCATTTTTGATGACATTGAGCAGGTGACGTGTCTTTCCGGCCTGTGTGACGTGCGTGTAGGTGAAGCGTTGCACGACCGAGTCGGGAAAGATTTCTTGCGTGCCATTCTTGAGGGTGACAGCTGTACGATAAACCCCTGATGTCAAAGCACATGCGGCAACTGTCGTCATTGTCGCCAACATTGCCGTCAAAAATCTATTACTTGAGTAAAGTTTCATTCTGCTAACCACAATTTCTGTTTCGGGCTGCAAAATTACTCCAAAAGATAGAAACCAAAAAATCCCCAAAAAAGGGGATTTTCAGTAGTCCAGTAGTTATTTCATGTTATGCGTCAGTCATTATAATTGATGGGCACTTGCCGGATGAGCCCCTGCTCAAGAGAGATGAGCGTCTCGGTGGCCATCACGCCGGGGATGTGCTGAATCTTGCCGTTGAGCAGCTCCATCAAGTGCTGGTTGTCGCGCGCATAGAGCTTGATCATCATAGTGTAACTGCCTGTGGTAAAGTGCACCTCGACCACCTCGGGAATCTTCTCCAGCTCAGGAACAACCGTCTTGTACATCGAGCCTCGCTCCAGTGTCAGTCCGATGAATGTGCATGTAGTGTATCCCAACGTCTTGGGATTAACAATGTAACCCGACCCAGCAATAACACCCACATCAATCATACGCTGAATGCGCTGGTGGATAGCCGCCCTCGACACTCCACACTCCATGGCCACATCCTTCGAGGGGATGCGCGCGTTCTTCATAATGATATCCAAAATCTTCTTGTCGAGATTGTCTATTCTTTCCATATAAATAGCAGTTTTAACAATTTCTTTGCAAAATTACAAAGATTTCTGTAATAGACCTACAATTTTCCATCAATTATTTCTAGTAGGTTGCGTTAAACTTTGTTAACGCACACATTCACACAGTCTGCCGAAAACAGCACTCCTCCTCGCATGCGACAGCGAGGAGGAGTGCGATAGCTATCGGTCACTCAGGTGACTGCCTAGTTACTTGGCTGGAACGGGGATAGCCTTGGGACCCTGTGCAGGCTTGTTGCCCTCTTTCTTACCGACTGCTTCCATTTCGAAAATCAGCGTCTCGTTGGGACCAATGCCCTGGTTGCCGTTGACGCCATAAGCCAGCTCGCCGGGGACGATGGCCTCAACCTTGCCACCGGGCTTCATGAGCTTGAGCATCTCGGCAAATCCGGGCACCACCTGTGTCAGCGGGAAGGGCACAGCCTCGCCCTTGCTCGAGTCAAACTCCGAGCCGTCGATGTGCTTGCCCACATACTTGACCATGACCACATCCTGGTCGGTGAAGTTCTCACCCTTACCCTCGGTGATAACCTTGTAGACCAGACCGCTAGCCGTCTTCTTGTAACCGGGCTGCTTGGCCATCTTGTCCTGATATTCCTTGCCGGCCTTCTTGTTCTTGATGGCCTCGGGGCTCTTCTCCTTAGCCTCGCTGACAGCCTCCTGAGCCAGACGCTGGAAGTTGCCCATCATGGTCTGCAGCTGCATGTCGCTGACACTGTCCTTGCTGACGAGTGCCTTCTCAAAGAATTTGAGGACCTTGTTGGCGTCAATGTCAACACCTTCTTGGCGCAAGCTCGAGACCTGGTTCATCACCTGCATGGCCATGCCCATGCCCTGGAGGTAGTATGACGAAGTGTCGCCCTTCATGACCTCTTTGAAGCCCTTGAGGAAATCCTTCTGGTTGAAATTCGAGTCAGCCTTGCTCTGATACTTGATCATGTTACCAAGGAAATTACCGAACTCGGATGTCAGCGAGTCAACCTTGCTGCCACTGCCAGCGGCATCGCCCTTCCCATTGCAGCCCACAAAGCTGATGCCCATAGCGGCGATGAGAAGCAAAGATAAAATCTTCTTCATTGTTGTTAGTTGTTTAATTGATTAGTTATTTGTAATTCTGTCATTCAAAAAATAGTGAAATAGTGGCCTCTGACCCGCTTATAGCTTATTGCTAACGTCTAAAGTCTAACGCCTAAACTTCTCACTTCTTGTTCACCTTGATGAGCTGCACATCGAAGATGAGCGTCGAGTTGGGCTGGATAGGGCCCGTGCCATGCTTGCCATAGGCCAAGTTGCTGGGGATGAACAGGCGCCATGCCGAGCCCTCGCTCATCAGCTGCAGTCCCTCAACCCAACCGGGAATCACCTGCCCCACCCCGAAGGTGGCGGGCTCACCACGCTCGACCGAACTGTCAAACACCGTGCCGTCAATCAGCCGGCCCGTGTAGTGCACAGTCACCGAGTCGTTGATGCCGGGCTTTGGTCCGTTGCCCTCTTTGACGATTTGATACTGCAGTCCGCTGGCGGTGACGTGTATGCCCTCCTGCTTAGCGTTGTTTTCGAGGAACTCTCGTCCCAGCTTCTCGTTCATCTCCGACCCTTTCGACTCGAGTTCGGTAAAGAAGTCAGTGACCACCTTTTTCGCCTCGTCAAAAGTCATCTGTTTCTCTTTGCCCTCGTAGACGGCGCGCAGTCCGTCGGCAAAGTCATCGATGTTGAGCTCCTGGATGCCACTGCCCAGGAAGTTGTTGGCCATGCTCAGGCCCAGTGCATAACTTAATTTATCCATTCTTGCTAAGAATTGAAAATTGAGAATTGAAAATTGAGAATTGGCTCAATCCACTGCAGTTCAGCTGGCGCATTCAGCCCCCCCTTTTTTCAACTCCAGAGAAAATATCCTGCAAAGGTAAGTGTTTTTCTTGACTTTGATTTGCTTTTGTGCCGAAAAAGTTGTAACTTTGCTTGTTCAAAACCATTAAACCTAGACGACGATGAAGAAGTTAGTAGTATCGACCGGAGCCGGCATCAGTGCCGAGAGTGGAATGATGACCTATCGCGACGCGGGAGGCCTGTGGGACAACTATCCCGTGATGGAAGTGGCGAGCGCCGAGGGTTTTGCCGCCAACCCACGGCTCATCCATGAGTTTTATAGCAACATGCGCAAGAAGATGACCGAGGGTGTCATGCCCAACGCTGCCCACAAGGGCCTGGTGGAGCTAGAGAAGGACTTCGACGTGCATGTGATCACACAGAATGTCGACGACTTGCACGAGCGCGCCGGGTCACGGAACGTGCTGCACCTGCATGGCGAGTTGATGAAGGTGCGCTCGATGCGCCACCCCGAGCGCGTCTATGCCCTGCCCTGCGACCAGCTCACCGACAAGGGACTGGAGACAACTGTCGACACGCGCGACCCCTACGGCGACGCAGTGCGGCCACACATCGTGTTCTTCGGTGAGAGTGTGCCCAACTTTGAACCAGCCTGCGAACTGGTGCAGCAAGCCGACATCCTTGTGATTATCGGCACATCGCTGGTGGTCTATCCCGCCGCCGCACTGCTGCAATATGCACGCCAGGGAACACCTATTTATTATATAGACCCCAATCCAGCTGCAGTGCCCTCGTGGGTCACCGTCATCCCCAAGAAGGCCACCGAAGGCGTCGCCGACCTGATCGCCCTCCTGCGCCAGTAAGACATAAGGTCTAGATATTGAGACAAAAGAACATAAGGACATAAGCAACTCTTCAGCAAAATCTTTTGTGCTTTTGTTCTTTTGTCATAATGACTTTTGCCTTGGATTTCGACATTTTTGTAGTTATGTAGGCAATATCCCAGACTTTTTATTACCTTTGCAGCAATAAAATGACAATATACAATCATGGAGTATCTTGTTGAAATATCTCAAGAACAACAAATGATGGCATTTGTGGCCTCCTGCATCGAAAGCGTGGCGCGTTTCCTGAATGCTGACTACGCCGAAGTGTTTAGGAGAATGAAGCGGGTAGGCATGATAGAGCATTATATTTTGCCGCACTATGACACATTGCATACCGAGAGCCGCGAAAACCTAACCAAAGGACTTGTCGAATGCCTAAATGAATGGGAGAGAAAGAGATGAACCTATTGACAGTATATCATGGTGGTACAGATATCATTGAGCGACCAATATGCATGATTGGTAGGCCCAATCTAGACTTTGGTCGTGGGTTTTATGTCACCTATTTGCGCAAACAAGCTGTACAATGGGCATTGCAAATGTCTACACGAAGAAGGCTCCCTCCTATACTAAATCGATATTTGCTCAACAGGGAAGCTATTCTTTCTGAAGCGAGATCCAAAGTATTTAAAGCTTATGACGCTGATTGGTTGATGTTTATCGTTGCTAACCGCAAAGGAGAAAAGATTGCGAATGCATATGACTATATCGAGGGTGGTGTTGCCAATGACCGTGTTATTGATACAATCAATCTTTATATGGCTGGGTTGATGGACGTGAACACCGCATTGATACGTTTGGCACAACACCTGCCCAACAACCAGATGTGCCTGCTTAACCAAGAGTTAACCGATAAATACCTGATTTTTGATGGAACAGAATGCATTGAGTGATCCCGCCAAAGGAACCGTAATTCAAGAAATCATCTTGAGCAACCAGATTGGGGCCATTTCTGTTGAATTGGCCCGCCGACTCAACATAGAGCCTATTAGGGCACTGGAATTATTTTACGAAAGCAAGACTTGTGCCAATCTTCACAACCATGAGACGGGACTATATCTCTATGGCGACCTTTATCTTGCTGATGAGTTCATGCTAGAGTGTGCCCACCCGGTCAGTTAAGATGACAATGCTAATGAAGCGGACAAACAAGCTATTGCGAGGCATATTTGTGTTTATGATGCTGGCGGTTACTAGTCTGGCGACCCTCGCCACCGAAGCGACGGCACGGGTGCAGAACTACGATCGCTGGAAAGACTTGCCTAGTCAGACGCTGCTTGACATGGGAAATGCCTATTGGCGAGTTGACAAGGCGGACAGCGCGTTGGTGTGTTTCATGATTTTGTCAAATCGGTATAGCGAAAAGATGACAAGCAAAGAAAAAAGTAATTGCTGTGAGGCGACTCAATTAGTAAGTGCATTGTATCTGAACTATTTTTTCGACTATCAGATGGCTTATCGCTATATTCTTAAAGCTGAACAAATTGCATCTGAGAATCACTTTGAACAACAATTGGCAATTATCTATTTCACAAAGACCAGCCTCTTAGAGCAAATGAGCGATCTGGATAACAATTATGAATACAGCCCCAAACTAATGCTTTGGAAGAAAGCATTTCAACAAGCTATTAAAAGCCAAGAGATGAACGCAGCTTGCCTTAGCATGACAGCCCTCATTTCGGATGCAGTTAGCTCCGGGCAAGTCAATGAAATCGAAAAAGAGTTGCATGCTTTCAGTAAGTTTAATATTCCTGACATTTGTCCAACAAAACAATTTGTTTTAAAACTATCTGAAGGCTCCATCGCGTTCCGCAACAGGGATTTTGGAAAGGCTTTGGAGATTTTTAGTTACTTGACACAAGTCCACCTTAAAGGCTTGGATTCTTCCAATTCCAGTAGGCACAATATTATAGCATTGTCATTAAAATCTGTCGTTCTAGACTCATTGCATCGTGACCTTGAGGTACTGCGTACTCTAGAGACCATCGAAAGAATCGCTACAGATAAGCACATTGACGATGCAATAACTGAAGTATTACGACAATTACAAGGTTATTATAAAGCACGTGGTAACATTGCTTTGGCCAAGGAATATGAGCTGAAGTACTTTAAGTCCAAAGACGAGTTTATCAACCGCAGCAAGTTGCTGAGCGTCGAGCAACAGAAGTTCCTGCTTGAGGTGGAAGAATTGGGCGAAGAGGTCAAGGACTTGGAGACGCAGCAGCGCATCCGTGACCTGGTGATCATGGGCTTCGGGTTATTAGCTCTGATTATCATTGGTATACTGATCTTCGTCTGGCGCAATTATCAGAATACCAAACAGCGAAATCTCTTGCTTTTCCAGAAAAACCAAGAGTTGCTCGCCCTGGAGGCACAAGAGAAGGAGCGCAAGGCGCAACTGGCCGAAGCGAAGAAATACAAGAGCAGCCCCATGGACGACCCTGCCAAAGGCGAACTCTTGCAGCGGCTGTATGACATCATGGAGAACAATACTCAGATCTACGACGAGGGGTTCACCCTTGACCAGCTGGCTAGCCTTGTCGGTTCCAATCCCAACTATGTGTCACAGGTCATCAATGAGAAGAAGTGTTGCAACTTCAATACTTTTGTCAACGAGTATCGCATCAAAGAGGCCTGCCGTCGCCTGACAGACACAGAACAGTATGGCGGTCTGACCATCGAGGCCATCGGACAGAGCCTGGGATTCAAGTCACGTACCAACTTCACTGCCATCTTCAAGCGCTTCACCGGCATGACTCCCGCCGCCTACCAGCGCATGGCACGCAATGGGGCAATTCCGACCCCATCCTCAAAATGAGTTCTTTTATAACAAAAAATTTCTTCTATATCAGAAGAATTTGCTAAATTTGCCGAAAATTTTCATTATAAAAGAAATTTATGGACTTCATCCAACGACAAAACTATCTTTCGGCCATTGAACGATATGTTGATAAAGGCCTTATTCTAGTGCTTGTTGGCCAGCGGCGTGTGGGCAAGAGTTGTTTGCTGGCACAATTGCGCGACCTCAAACAAGCCGACCCACACAATCATATCATTTATGTTGACAAAGAGAAGCGTGAGTTTGACTTTATTCGCACTTACCAAGACTTGAATGACTACATTGAGTCGCACTACCGCCAAGGTAAGAAGAATTACATCCTCATCGACGAGGTACAAGACATAGTTGAGTTTGAGCGTTCTGTACGCAATTACTACAACGAAGCAGATACTCAGGTCGTCATTACTGGCAGTAATGCTCATATCTTGAGCAGTGAATTGAGCACAATCATTGGTGGGCGATACAAAGAAATCTACGTCCAATCGCTCAGTTATGCCGAGTTTATGGAACTTCATGGTTTAAATGACAACGACGACACCTTGTCATTGTTTGTCAACTATGGTGGTATGCCCGGTTTGGCGCGTATGGGATTAGATGAAGATATAGCCCGCGAATACCTCAAGGACATCTATCATACAGTTCTTCTCAAAGATGTGGTGATGCGCAACCAGATTAGAAATGTGACATTTCTTGAGAATTTGGTCAGTTTTTTGGCAGACAATACGGGTAAGCTCATCTCAGCCAACAGCATATCTAATTACATGAAGGCACAAGGGATAAAGATTACCCCCTCTGCGATTATCCACTATTTGCGTTGCCTGGCGCAGGCATATATCATCCGTCCGGTACAACGCTTTGATATCCACGGCAAAAGACTCTTTGATAACAATGAGAAGTATTATTTTGAAGATCATGGCATACGCAACGCATTAGCCGGGTCGAACCGCAGTGGGGATATCGAGAAAGTGCTTGAAAACATAGTGTTTCAGCACTTGAATAGACTAGGCTATTCGGTCACTGTGGGCCAATTGCAGGCCGGCGAGATAGATTTCGTCTGTACCAAGCCCGGTGGTTTGCGCCGATATGTCCAAGTTGCCTACATCATAGCAGACGAATTGACCCGGAAACGTGAGTTTGGCAATCTGCGAGCCATCAAGGATGACTATCCGAAGTATGTCATATCAATGTCGCCTCTGGTCACTCGAAATGATGACAATGGCATCACACATCTTGGTCTCAGAAGATTCCTGCTCAACGGATTGGAATAGTTACCACCTAGATTTTCTCAGTATCTTTGCACTCGATTCAGAACGATAGGAATGTAACCAAGTCAGTGAAGATGGCGCGAAAGGGTTAACCCTTTCAGTTGTAAGAGCAAGATGCAGACAACCTGTTCAGTCTAACTGACAACCAATATCGTTATAAGAATCAAAAGAGGTAAACGATTTTAGTGAGATAGTAATTATTGAAATAACCAGTTAAGTTTAACTCTCCAAAAAGTGACAACCTTTTTCCGTTGAGGTCATTAATTTACCAAAAAGTTTGCATGCAAGAGAAGGATATATTACCTTTGCAAACGCAATTCCCTTGAAAAAGGTGCTACAAGTATTATAGAATCCTCATAAAAAAGACAATATGCTCAGGCGCAAGATAGAAACACAGCTAGAGGAATGGCGACAAGCCAAAGGCCGAAAGCCCATTGTTATAAAGGGTTGCAGACAATGTGGTAAAACATTTTCTGTCCTCCGGTTTGCTCGTCAACATTATCGCAATGTTGTATATCTCAATTTCATGGAAGAGCCTTCATACGCCGTCGCCTTCAGCGAGTCGCTCAGTGTTGACAACATCGTGATGAATATCACGTCACTCATGGGCGATGCCATATTTGAACCTGGTAAAACTTGTTGCTGGCATCACACGATATTAGCAAAGTTCAAGCGGTTCAAAGGGCTATCATTGGTGGCTACGAGGAAGACATGATCAAGTATGCACTTGCTGAGGATAAGCCCAAAATTAGGGAATGCTTTGAGTCTATTCCAAGACAATTGAGCAGAGAGAACAAAAAGTTTCAATACTCTCAAGTGCGACAAGGAGCGAAAGCACGCCATTACTTAAGTTCACTACAATGGATTGAAGATGCTGGTGTGATCAGGCGATGCTACAATCTAGAGATTCCAGAGTTGCCCCTTGACGGTTATTCCATCAATAA
>DEKO01000067.1:283-5974 GCA_002353885.1 Porphyromonadaceae bacterium UBA2720 | reverse complement strand
TTTGGAGTTTGGATAAGAGTTTGTACATTTGCAGTGCAAAACTTTAAGAAACAGAAATGAAGAAAATTGCTAAACTCATCATGGCAACCATGATGATTGCAACAAGTTGCACACTCAGTGCCGAGGTGCTCCCTGCACCGCAAACCGCAGGCGGCATGCCACTGATGCAAGCCATGCAAGAACGTAAAAGCATGCGTGACATCGATCCTACTTCGATAGTAACCAAACAAGACCTGAGCAACATGCTATGGGCAGCCTGGGGCATCACCCACGAGGGCAAACGCACCATCGCAACAGCCATGAACCGGCAGGAGCTCATCCTGTATGTCATCACTGCCACCGAAATCAGCCGCTACAGCGCCGAGGACAACACCCTGACTGTGGTCAACACGGGCGACTTCCGCGACATCCAGGCCCGTCAGGACTGGGCCAAAACCGCTCCTATCAACATCGCCCTGGTGGTCAACACCGACAAGCAGAAGAAAGACGAATTCCAAAACTATACCGCCGGTGCCGCCTCGCACGCTATCTACCTCTACTGCGCCTCGGTAGGTCTAAAGACCACCGTGCGCGCCATGCTCGACAACGATGAGGTAGAACAGGCCATGAAACTCGGTGAGAACGAGCGTCTACTGTATATCCAGACCGTAGGCCGATGATGCGTTCGCTGCTCTGGCTGGCCGTCCTGCAGTCCATAACAATCATCATGAGTGCTTGCTCAAGCCATGATGGTGATGATGGTTCGCTGAGTGCGGCCGACACGTTGGTGAGTCTACGTCCGCGTGCTGTGTGCTGTCTGCTCAACGACGTGGGTAACGACAGCAATGTGCGACGCATCCATGTCAACCCTCTAGGCCGACTGCGTGAAGTGTTTAACGACACCAACGACATCCAGTTGCCTGTGGCCATCGCCAATGGCATAGCCCCTGTAACCGACCTGCGGAGTGCCTATCACCTGAAACGTCCCATCCAGCGCATCTACTCATGCGATGAATTCATTGTCGACTCGCTGTGGATGTCGATGCCCTATCTGGTGCCCCGTGCGGCACAACTGCTCAAGGACATCGGACGAACCTTCCAAGACACAGTGCGTGCTCGTGGCGGTGGCAACTATCGCATCAAGGTAACCAGCGTGCTGCGCACCGAGTATAGTGTGGAGCGCCTGCGCCGCCGCAACCGCAACGCCAGCGACCAATCGTGCCACCGGTTCGGCACCACGTTTGACATCAGCTGGACCAAGTTTGACTGCATGGACACCACTCAGCTCACCTCGCTCGAGGACTTAAAGAACATCCTGGCCGAGGTCATCCAGCACAAACGCAAACAGGGACGATGCTTCGCTATCTTCGAACGCAAGCAAGGTTGCTTCCATATCACCGTCAGGCAGTAGACAACGTGCTCAATGAATCATGCGCGCTATTCACTGCCATCGCAGCGGTCTTAATTCTCAATTGTCAATTTTCAATTAATTAGATATGACTGAACAAAATGCAATTGCCGGTTACCTGAAATACACAGGTAACAAGAGTATAGACATCAAGGTGGCACTCATCGACTGCGATGGTGTGCTCTTTGACTCGATGAAGAATCACACCCGCGCCTGGGTCAAACTGATGAAAAAAAATGGCATCAAATGCACCCGCGACGAGTTCTACCTCTATGAAGGCATGACCGGTGTCGAGATCATCAAGAAGAAATTCAAGGAAGGCGCAGGCAAGCAAATCACCGATGACGAGGCCATCGCATTGTACGGCGTCAAGGGACGCTACTTCAAGGAGGCTGGCGAGACCCCTGTCATGCCGGGTGCAACTGCCATGCTCGAGGCCTTGCGCGATGCCGACATCGAGCGCATCCTGGTCAGTGGGTCGATGCAGCCCAGCATCCTCGACCGCATCGATCAGGACTTCCCAGGCTTGATGAGCGAGAAGCGCGTCACCGGCCACGATGTGCGCCGTGGCAAGCCCAGCCCCGAGCCCTATCTCAAGGGCGCACTCAAGGCCGAGGCCAAGCCCAACCAGTGCATCGTCATCGAGAACGCCCCACTGGGCGTACAAGCCGGACATGCCGCCGGTTGCTTCACCATCGGCGTCACCACGGGTCCCATTCCCGAGAAAGACCTCTACAAGGCTGGTGCCGACATCGTCTACCCCAGCATGGAGGCCCTGGCACAAGGTCTGCCCGCACTCATTGCAGCCTTTAAGCAGACACAGGCGTGATCACGCAACACGTCACATACAGCAACCAAGTGGGTGCCGCGCTCGACAGGGCGCTGGCATCCACTGATTGCTTTGGCTTGTTTGTCATCGCCGACAACAACACCGCACAACTGGTGCTGCCACGCATCGACAGCGAGTGGCTGCGCCAAGCCACCCCCATCGTCATCCCAGCCGGTGACGAGCACAAGACCCTCGACACACTGGCAAGTGTGTGGCAGGCATTGAGCGACGGCGGTGCCACACGCCACAGCGTGGTGGTGAACGTGGGCGGCGGCATGGTCACCGACCTGGGCGGCATGGCAGCCGCCACCTTCAAGCGCGGCATCCGCTTCATCAACATTCCCACCACCCTGCTCGCCGCCGTCGACGCGGCCGTGGGCGGCAAGACGGGCATCAACTTCAACGGGCTGAAAAACGAGATTGGTGCCTTTGCTCCAGCCAACGAGGTCATCATCTCGACCTGCTTCCTCGACACCCTGCCCCGGCAGGAACTGCGCTCGGGCTATGCCGAGATGGTCAAGCACGCCATGCTCAGTGGGCCACAAGACTTCGCCGATGTGTTAAGTCATGAGCCCAGCACCGACGAACCAGACCATCTGCTGCAACTGCTGGAGACATCAGTGGCGGTCAAGCAGCGCATCGTCGCCCAGGACCCGACCGAGCAAGGCCTGCGCCGCGCCCTCAATCTGGGGCACACCGTGGGACACGCACTCGAGAGCCTGGCGCTGCAACAAGGCCGCACCGTGCCGCACGGCTACGCCGTGGCATGGGGGCTGGTCACCGAGGCTGTGCTGTCGCACATGCTGCTACAATTTCCCAGCAGCGACCTGCACCGCCTGGGCACCTATGTGCGCGAGCACTACGGCACGCCCGGCATCACCTGCGACGACTACCCTGCCCTGCTCGAGTTGATGCGCCATGACAAAAAGAGTCGCCAGGGCGAGGTCAACTGTACCCTGCTACGCCGGCTGGGCGACCCCGTCCTCGACAACACCATCGTTCCCGACGACATGACCACCGCCCTCGACATCATGCGGGACTATGTGGATTAAGAGCTGTTAGCAAGGGAATTATATATCAGTTGTCCCTACTAGCAAAATCATCGTAGTTTTGCATATCTAAGGCAGGGGCAACATTCCCATGTCTTTCATTAGACAAAAGAACAGAAAGCTTGTTTCTTGTTTGTTTAGACTAGAAAGACATAAAAACATATTTTTGTTCCGCGTGGGTCGATGATTATTGCCACCAAATCCATCAAAACTCATCAAATAACAAAATCAGTGCGGCAGGGAGTTGGTTCCCAGCCGCACTGATTTTGTTAACTATGTAATACTAAAGGGCGAGGCGGAAACCGATATAGTTATCTGTAACCATCTCCCCGCAGTGGTTGCGCATAGACACACGGCAACTTTGAAAACCATGTTGCCAGCTACCTCCACGGAACATAACAGTGGCACCAATTGATGGACCGGTGGGGTTGGTTTGTGCATCGCTGCTATAGTAGTCGTACCAGTCCTGACACCATTCCCACACGTTGCCGCTCATGTCGTACAGGCCCAACTCGTTGGGTGCTTTGGTCGCAATCGTCTGGGTTCCGTAACCACTGTCGCCGCTCGTTTGCGAAGGAATGTTAGCAATATACCAGGCCACGTCACCGACGTTATTACTGCCAGCGTACTTGTAACCTTGGCTCTTGTTGCCACCACGAGCGGCGTACTCCCACTCTGCCTCTGTCGGGAGACGGAAGGTCTTTCCTGTCAGTTCATTCAGCTTGGTGATGAAGGTATGACAGTCATTCCAGCTCACCTGCTCCACTGGTCGCTGTAGGTTGGTACCGTAGTCCGCAGCGGTAGAAGCCTGGAAATAGCTGGGATTAGTGCCCATCACCGCCTGCCACAACTCCTGCGTGACCTCGGTCTGACCGATGCTGTAACTGCTCAGTGTCACTTGGTGCACCGGTTTCTCATCACCATAGGCATCGCTTTCTTGCTCTTCGGTAGCACCCATAGAGAATGTGCCGCCCTCGACTGCCACCATCTTGAACGACACACCGTTAACGGTGAAAGTTTGCACTTCTTGACTTGTTTTTCCAAGCATAATGTTGATGACGGCATTTACGTCGGCGATGTCGACGTTGTTGTCGCCCGTGACATCACCGGCTGCAGTTTGAGCCGTCTTGCCCAGCATCATGTTGATCACGGCGTTGACATCAGCGATGTCTACGTAACCGTCACCAGTGAGGTCACCTTGCACTTGCGCCGTGGCGCTCAGCCCCAGCAGCAAGCATGCCACCAGAGCCATTGTTTTGAGATAGGATTTTTTCATCGTTTTCAATTTTTATGATTATCACAGCACAAAATTAAGCATTTTTTCGCAATTTACCCCCAAATAACGCAAAATTTTATTAAATCATAAATAATGTTGGGAACGATTGACTATTCAGCGAATCTATAAATGACTTCAACAACAGCAGTCCCCCTAAAACAATTAGCCGTTAACCTCTTGTGAGATTAACGGCTAATGATTTGTTAGCAGTAAGCTAAAAACTAACGGCTAATAGCAAATAGTATCAAAGTGCCTTTCCGTCGCGAGCAGGAACACCGCCGCCAGTCGCTGCAACTGGTGCTGTGGTGTGTCATCGCCTTTGCCGTGGTGGTGCTGGCATTGTTGGCTCTGTTGCTGGCCAAGTATCGCGAGGTGCAGCACAAGAACCGTGCGCTCTATGACCGCATGACCCAATTGCTGGAGGCCAACTCGGCAAGAAGGCGTTGTGCTTTGGCGAAAGCTTTGGGTTCGTTCATTGCGAGGCGAGCAAACTACTGGTCTGCCTCGCTGGTGTTAATAACCCTATATAGTATAACCCAATCGTCTTAGGTGGGCTGTCAAATCTTCACCGGGGAGCATTTCGGAGTACTCACCTCGTGCGTATTGCTCTTTGCCTCTTTGAATGCGAGCGACAAACTCGTCGTATGTCATCTCGGTGGGGTCGGGCTTCGCTGCGGTGAGGCGCTTGAGGTACTTGGCAAGGCGCTTCATCAGAGCCTCGTCATCGGCGATTGAGGCGATGTCTCGCCAAATCTGCGCATTTAATTCCATTCCAGTCATGGCATCTACGATTTAAAATGATTAGACCTAATCTTTAGAATTAAGAACATCAGGACATAAAACTTTTGTTCTTCTGTATGAATTACGACGATGAAGTTACTACATTTATCTGATAATTCAAAAACCTCACAACAATTCTTTGCAATTCTGTGCAATTACTGCCTCGCTGCTATTTTTAGCCTCTCAACAATTCTTGCAATTCTGTGCAATTACTGCCTCGCTGCTATTTTTAGCCTCTCAACAATTCTTGCAATTCTGTGTTATTGCCGCCACATTGCACTAAATTGCAAAAATTGTTGAGAGGCCAAAAGCCATCAACAAAATATATTGCACTAAATTGCACAATATTGCTGCGCTGCGCAATGTTGGG
>DEKO01000067.1:0-173 GCA_002353885.1 Porphyromonadaceae bacterium UBA2720 | reverse complement strand
CTCGTTCTCTGCATTCGGCTTGCACCATTGGTTGGTCGCGAGCACTTCGTGGTTGTTGAGAGGCCAAAATTGGTCCAGGAATCTTGTTGTAGGGGTTGCTCAATAAAATGGCACAATTTGCATGGGCATATTTTAACATGTAACTGTTCACCGATTCAGAAAAATCTCCTCTT
>DEKO01000215.1:8289-8742 GCA_002353885.1 Porphyromonadaceae bacterium UBA2720 | reverse complement strand
TTGCATTTCGGCCCAGTTTGGGATTTTGGCAATGCGTTTACTCGTGGCTATGCCAGCGAGCAGCACTTCATCACCGAGGCTAATGACGGATTCAACAAACACTGGATTGAGTCACTGGTGAAGCATCAGCAATTCATGGACTGNNGTCAGAAGGATTTGGACAAAATTCTATGATGATGGCCAAACAGAGATCAATGACTTTATCGATGCATTCACATCGCGAATAGCGGGTGCAATCGATGCTAATCATGCTCGTTGGCCTGACTATGACACCGACAATATGCTGCCCCGTTGGGCAACATTTAAGCAATTCTGGGCCAAACGGGTCGATTTTCTCCAACATCAGTGGTCACAGTCTGGAATATCTGTCACAGACAGTCCTGACATCAGCGTTTGTGTCAGTGGCCGAAGCATCGTCATCACTTGCGCTGACTTTGAGCAACTGGTCAGCGT
>DEKO01000215.1:6739-8222 GCA_002353885.1 Porphyromonadaceae bacterium UBA2720 | reverse complement strand
TGCCCACCACATCGACCATCTGCCGCCGGGCATTTATCTGGTCGCAATAGGCCCAACAAGTCAGAAGGTCCTCATTCAATGAATCTGAAATGAGGACCTTCTGTCTAATCAGGCTCCAGAGAGGGGGGGCTACTTGCCGAGCATGATGTTGATCACGGCGTTGACATCGCTCACATCAACAGAGCCTTCGCCTGTCACATCAGCGACATCCACTGTTGCAGCCTTGCCCAGCATGATGTCGATGATGGCGTTGATGTCGGCCACATCGACCGTGCCATCGCCATTGACATCTCCGGCCACACGGGGAGCAAAGGCCGAGAGCTCGTAGAGCGCGGGCAGCGCACGCCCGGTCTCGTTGTCCCACAGGCCGGCATTGTACCAGCTATCGGTCACGCGCTGGGTGTTCCAGTTCAAGCCATACTCGTTGGCCTCGGGCCACCACCAGAACAGCCCGGTGACGCGCGGGTAATTGAGCAGTTGCTGAATCATCGCGGCTGTGAAGGCACGCTGGCCCTCGTTGGTGATGGGGTAGGTGGCAGAGTAGTCGTAGTTGATGTTGTCGGGTTGCCACTTGTGGTAGTATCCTGTCTCGACTATCATGATGTCCTTGCCGTTGCAGCTGGTGTTGTTCATCACGTTGGTGATGGCGCTGGTCAGCTGGTTGAAGCCATAGTGGTAGTAGGGATAGTAGCTCAGTCCCACGATGTCGTAGTCGACCGGGGCTACGGCCTTGTAGTAGCTGTTGAGCAGCGAGGTGTTGCGCACCAGCTCGGTGTGAATTACAATCTTGGCCTGGGGGCAGACCTCGCGGCAAGCCTGGCTGGCATGGTTCAGCAGGTTGACAAAACGGGTCACTGTGGCTGCATCGCTCACATTCAGTTTCTTCAGCTGGCTACTGGGCGTGCCCACAGGGCCCCACAGCATGCCGTAAGAAATCTCGTTGCCCGTCTGGATGTAGTCGGGCGTGGCACCGGCGGCAACCATGGCCTCGAGGCACTCACGGGTGTACTCATACAGCTTGTCGGGCAGCTCTTCCTCGCTCAGACCCTTCCACGAGTCGGGCGTGTACTGCTTGACAGGGTCGGCCCAGCTGTCGCTGTAGTGGAAGTCGAGCATCAGCTTGAAACCTGTGGCCTTGATGCGCGCACCCAGTGCCACCACATAGTCCAGGTCCTGGCACACGCCCTGGCCCTTGTCGTCGGTCGAGGCTTTGCTCGGGTCGACAAACAGGCGCACACGCATGGCATTCAGCCCGCGTTCTTTCAGGAAGCCCAGCATGTTGGTGATGCGCACGCCATCCTTGTCCTTGTAGTTGGCCCCGTTCTGTTCATACTTGGTCAGAAGCGAGATGTCGCCGCCCACAACGTTGGCCATTGCAATGCACAATGCACAATGCACGATGCACAATGTTAAGAGTCTTTTCATTTTTTTAGACGTTAGACGTTAGACGTTACTTTTTTAGTAGTAGAGAAGTAAGGTAGTA
>DEKO01000215.1:0-6631 GCA_002353885.1 Porphyromonadaceae bacterium UBA2720 | reverse complement strand
TCTTCAGGGGGGATTTAGGGGGACTCCCCTACATTGTGCATTGTGCATTATGCATTGTGACCCAGCATGATGTCGATGACGGCGTTCACGTCGGCGATGTCAACCTGGCCATCGCCTGTCACATCGGCCTTGCCCTTGAACGAGCTGGCAGTGGCCTTGCCCAGCATGATGTCGATGATGGCGTTCACATCGGCGATGTCTACCACACCATCGCCTGTCACATCGCCTTTGACCTGGTCACTGGTCATCTCGTCGGTGATGTCACGCACGGTATATTTGTTGGTCGTGGACGTGATCTCGTAGTAGTGGTCGCTGTTCAGCCCTGTGATGTCGACGGTCTGGCCCGTGCTGCCGCCCTTGTTAAAGATGATGTTGAACTTATAGGTGCTGGTGGGCACGCGGAAGGTGCGGTAATAGAACTTGTTGCCGCGGATGGTGGTGTCGGCAGTGACTTTCACGCCCGGCCACTGGTCGTTGACCTCGCCCGTGGCATCCCAGGCATAGAAGTAGACCGACGCCCAGTTGTGGGGAGCCACAGTCGGGTCCTTGAGATAGATGGTGGCTGTGGGCCCGTCGTAGGGCTTGGTGATGACATAGTCGCGCGTGACAACCTGGGTCACTGAGCCGCCGTCCAGCAGACCCACCTTGAGCGTCATCTCCTCGGTCACGTCTAGCGTGGTGCCGCTAGCGCAGCGGGTGCCGTTGGTGGCACTGGGTGTGCTGCCGTCGGTGGTGTAGACCAGCTGTGCCTCGGGGTTGGCGCTCACTGCGGTCATCCGCACGGTCACCGAGCTCTCATATGCGCCCGAAGCCTTGTCGACCCAGGGGGTCTCCAGCGCTGTCGACATGTAGTAGCGGTAGTGGTAGCCTTCAGCCACATTGACCCACATCTCGGTGTCGATGGCATCCAGGATGTTGGCATGGTTGGTGTTGCCCACCACCGTCAGCAGTCGGCCGTTGGCACCGGTGGTGATCACGGCATAATATTCCTTGTTGCTGCGAAAGGGCAGGTAGGTCGAGGTGTTCTTGATGCCCACAGCTTTGCGTACATCGATCATCCCTTTGATGTCCTGCTTGCAGTCAATCCAGTGCTTGAGGAACACACAGGGCGTGCCTGGCATGGCCAGCATGAAGGCGTTGAGGCCCAGTGTGTCGGCCTTGATGGGGTCTTGTGCGGCATTGCTGCGGCGCTCGGTGTCATGGTTCTCGATGAAGGTTACCGCATAGCGGCGATAGCTCGTATTGCTCATCACCGATGTGCCGCCCAGGGCTGTCCAGCCCTTGGTGGGCTGGTTGACCACATCGCGCGCTGTGTAGCGGAACGGGAAGTCGAATGCCGCTGTCTGTATCACGCCGTCCACCTTGGTGCCGTTCAGCCAGTTCTGAACCACCGAGGCGTTGCCGTCCCAGTACTCGCCCACCGAGAACTGCGGCTGCGCTTCGCTATTATACTTGCCGAGAAACGAGGCCGAGAAACCCTTGACCATGTCGTAGCGGAAGCCCGTGTAGCCCAGGTCGTTGAGCAACATGTTGAGGTAGGCCTTGACATTAGCCTGCACATTCTCGCTCTTGTGGTCCAGGTCGCGCATGCCGTCCCAGCCCTCGCCCGTGTCGTTGTTGGCGCTGAGCTCATACCCATTGTTGGTGGCCCAGGTGAGTGTGGCACCGCCGTCATCGTTGCGGCAGATGTCGGTGCTTTGCAGCTGGTAGGTCACACCCTGGTAGGTCTCGGCCGGGAAGTTCACCCAGTTGCTCACGTTGCCGCGGTGGTTGATCACCACATCGCCGATGGTGCCGATGCCCTTCTGTTTGAAGGTCGTGATTAGCTGACGCAGCTCGGCCTCAGTGCCGAACGAGCTGTTGTAGTTGCTGAACCAGTACAGCGGGTCATAGCCCATCGATGTCGAGTTCTTGGCACGGGCACTCTGAGGTATCCACACCAGGTCGAAGTACTGTGCCAGCTCGTCGGCCTGCGACGTGAGTTTGGTCCACTTGGTGGCGCTAAACGAGTCCCAGTAGAACCCTTGCAGCATCACGCCGCCATAGTTGCTGGGCCATCCCTGGGCCATTGCAATGCACAATGCACAATGCACGATGCACAATGTAAAGAGTCTCTTCATTGTTTTTTAGACTTTAGACGTTAGTTTTTAGACGTTAGAGTTAGACGTTAGTAGGGACGCGCCTTGGCTAGGCCACTGCTTGGCTGCATTCTTCATTCTTCATTATTCATTATGAATTGTGCATTAAAGAAGCCCCTAACCTTCAAATTGAGCAGGTGTATACACCTGCTCAATTTGAATTATTTGCCGAGCATGATGTCAATGATGGCATTGACATCGGCGATGTCAATCTGACCATCGTCAGTCACGTCGGCCTTGCCCTTGAACGAACTGGCAGTGGCCTTGCCCAGCATGATGTCAATGGCCGCATTGACGTCGGCAATGTCAACCACATTGTCGCCGTTGATGTCACCATCCTCATACTGGTTGAGCGGGTTGCTGCCCTCATAGAACTTAGTCACATCGGTCACCGTGTACTTGCCCTGGCCGTTGAGCACGTTCAGTTGGTAGTACACATCCTTGTTGATGCCTGTGATATCGACCGTCTGCGGTGTGCCCGTTGCACTGGTAAACACGATGTTGAACGTGTAGTCCTCACTGTTGATGGGATAGCTCACATAGTAGAACTTGGCGCCGCGGATGGTCACGGTGTCGGTCATCTGGTCGCCGGGCCAGCTGGTGGCCGTGTTCAGGCCGCCGTTGCCATCGTAGGCCCAATAATAGGCCTTAGTCCATGTCGGCACTGTCTTGCTCGGATCTTTGAAGTAGACCGTGGCCATGTGAGGCTCAAACTCGCTCAGTTCGGGTAGCTCATACTCGCGCGTGACGACCTTGAGCACGGTCGAGCCGACGAGCAGACCCACCTTCAGCGTCATCGACTCGCGCAGCCTCAGCACCGTGCCGCTGGCACATTGCGTGCCGTTGGTGGCGCTGGGGGTGGTGCCGTCGGTGGTGTAGACCAACTTGGCGCTCGTGCTTGTGCTCACTGCCGTGAGCGTTACGTTCTGCGCCTTGTCATAGTAGCCCGAGGCCTTGTCGACCCAAGGCGTGTTGCACGACTTGCTCATGTAGTAGCGATAGTGGTAGCCATCGACGATGCGCACCCACTCGCTTGAGCTAGGCACATAGCCCGAGGTCTTGTTGCCCACAACGGTCACCAGCTTCTTGTTGCCCGAGCCCTGAGTCTCGATGGCATAGTAGTCGTTGTTCTTGGCCAGCTCGCTGTAGGTGCTGGTGTTGGTGATGCCCACGGCCTTGCGAACGTCAATCAGGCCCTTGATGTCCTGCTTGCAGTCTTGCCAGTGGGGCAGGAACACGCACGGCGTGCCGGGCATGGCCATCATGAAGGCGTTGGCTGCAACGGTGTCGCGCTTGAGCGGGTCGGCATAGTAATTCTCGACATTGCCGCGGTCTTCCACATCGTGGTTCTCGACAAAGGTCACCGCATAGCGGCGATATTTTCCGCCCTCCAGGTAGTCTGCGCTGCCATTGCTCACAATGGGCCAGTTGACATAGTTGCCGCGGTTCTCGCCCAGACTCCATGCTGTGCCGTTGTTGAATGCGTCGCGCACCACATAGCGGAAGTCGAAGTCGAACGCGCCGCTCTGTATCGAGCCATTATAGGTCGTCGAGTTCATCCAGGCGATGATGTCGCGCGAGTTGGTCCAGTGTTCACCAACACTGTAGGTGGGCTTAGCTGCGGCGTTATAGGCGCCCAGGAAACTGCCACTGAAGCCTCGCACCATGTCGTATCGGAAGCCTACATAGCCAATGTCGTTGAGCAGGAATTTGAGGTAGGCGTTGACGATGCTCTTGACATTGCTGCTGTTGTGGTCCAGGTCGCGTGCGCCCGACCAGTCCTCGCCGGTGTCGTTGTTCGAGCTCAGAGTGAACCCGTTGGCCGTGGCCCACGTTTGCGTGGCACCGCCGTCGTCATTCTTGCACACATCGGTGCTCTTGAGCTGATAGGTCACTCCATTGTAGGTCTCGGCAGGAAAGGTCAGCCAGCCCGTCAACGCCGAGTGGTGGTTGATGACCACGTCGGTGATCACGCCCACGTTTTGCGCGCTCAGCGCGGCAATCATCTCGCGCAGCTGCGCTTCGGTGCCGAAGGTCGAGTTCTGGTTGAAGAAGTACAGCGGGTCATAGCCCATCGACGAGCCGCCGCACTTGCCGCTCTGCGGCAGCCAGATAAGGTCAAAATATTGTCCCAACTCCTCGGCCTGGGCGGTGTATTTCTCCCAGCGTGAGTCGACAAACGAGTTCCAGTGGAACCCCTGCATCATCACGCCACCATAGTTGGCTGGCCATCCCTGAGCCAGCATCAGCACCGGTACTGCCAGTGCTGTGAGTGTAGCGAATAGTTTTTTCATTATTGTGTAGTTTAGATGATTTGCCTAAATTAGTCACAAAAATAAGAAAAACCTCACTTTTTTGTCTCATCATCTTTGCAATTAGCAACCATATTAATAGTGCAATCGTTTGCAGAGTCGAAAAAATCGTCGTGCCGAAGTACCCTGGTCTGTAGATTTGCTCGCTCACCCTGGTCACCTGACAGCACCCCGCCACTCGTTGATAGAGATTAAAAAAACACCGTCTGGCCTTGTCGCCAGACGGTGATTGTTGCAAATGTTGCGGTAAACCTAAGCCTCTTACCGCGCTTCAATCTAGACTAGTTCACGACGGTGAGCTGTGCTCAAAGCCGTTCACGTTCGGCAACCCTTGAGCAAGCTCAGTGTTGCTCTCACTTGATCACGACTTTGCGGCCGTTGTTGATGTAGATGCCGGCCGTGGTGGGCTGGCTGGTGTAGCGGCGACCCATCAGGTCATACCACACATTGCTCGACTGAGCTGTAACCACCTCGCTCAGACCCGTGCTGACCTTCTCCTTGTAGAAGTAGACGTTGTCGATATACAGGTCGCTCTGCGAGTTGCCGCGGTCCCACTTGAATTGGAACACCTGGCTCATGTCCAGCGTGGGCCATGTCTCCTCAAGGTTCAGATTCAGGCTGTTCCACTGGCCGGGAGTCACGTTGAACAACGTGCTCAGTTCGGCGCGGTTGGCGCGGGGTGCGCTGGCCTTGACATTCATCGTGATGGGAGTCAGACCAATCTGGGTCAGCTCGGTGGGGCACAGATCCATGTGCAGCGTGTAGCCCTGCAGGTCAAACTCGTCGGTGAACTCGTTGCCCAGGTAGCCAAAGTTGGCCACCTTCTGGATGTTGTCGCCATCAATGGTCTCGATACTCAGAATCTCGCCGGCGCTGCCCCAGGTGTTGAAGAACGCGTTGGGGGCGGCCTTGTCGTAGGCGTCGCTGAAGATCGATGTGATGTCATAATCCTCGGTGCTGTGCTGCGGCGTGGGAGCTGTAGTGAGCTTGAAGCCCTCGAGCGTGGTGAATGTCACTGTCAGCGTGTTCTCGCTCAGGTTGCCGGCCTGGTCCTTGGCCTGCACGGTCCAGGTGTACTCGGTCTCGGCGTTCAGACCCTTGACGTTGTAGGTCACGTTCTCACCACTGTTGCCGTTGGTGCTATATTCCTTGCTGTTGGCCTCGTCGGTGATGACAAAGCTCACCTTACCATTGTTGTCGGTGGCATTCAGCGTCAGCGTCACCTCGTTGCCCAGCACATTGGCGACCTCGGCGCTAACCAGTACAGGAGCCTCAGTGTCTGCGATGCGGGTGCCTGTCAGATAGACGTTGCCCACATAGAAGCTCTTCGTGCCATCGCCGTTGGCCATACCGTCGGCCTGGCCCTCACCCTGGCCGAAGGCCACGATGTCGCTCACATATTTGATTTGGTAGAGGTAGCTGAAGTCATAGCCGCGGTCGATGATGCTCTGCAGCTCGATGTCCAGTGCGTTCCACTGGCCACCAGTCAGGTCAAAACGGGCGCCCTTCTCCAGCAAGTTGCTTGTGCCGTGGCCACCGGAGGTGCAGATGGGCACGATACCCAGTGTCATGTCTTCCATCGGGTAGACGTCCAGGTGCAGATACTTCTTGTTGCCGGCGTCGATAAACTCAAACTGCGAGCCGTAGAAGATGAGATTGGGAATTTTGAACGCTTTGCCATTGCCGATGGTCTCTTCCACACCCCATTCGCAACCATTGCCGTTGCCGTCAGTGGGCCACCAGTTTGCCCAGCCATAGCCAGTGGCGTTGCCATTCTGGGTGTAGATGTTGATGATGTCGTCGCCTGTAGGAGCAGGTACGCTTGTGGGCTGAGCCATGGCCATACCAGCCACTGCCAATGCCATCACTAAGAGTAAGAATTTCTTCATTTTCAGTAAGTTTTTAGTTGTAAATAAATTAGTTAATTTGCCGCAAATGTAGCAATAAAAAACTAAATCATTGATATTTTACGATAATTTAACTTAGCTTTCTCCCGTGGATAAAAGTGTAGTTGAAAGTTTAAAGCTAAAAGGTGCAATTACAGTCTCGATGGAGTTTTGACCGCTCAACAATGGGTGCAATTTGGTGCAATTACAGCCTCGATGGAGTCGATGAAGATAATCATTGCACATAATTGCATAAATTGCTGCGCGCTTTGCGCTTGCCCTTCGGGCTCCCGTT
>DEKO01000202.1:8996-9568 GCA_002353885.1 Porphyromonadaceae bacterium UBA2720 | reverse complement strand
GGTCGATGCCGATGCCGATGCCGCTTGTCGGCGGCATGCCATACTGCAATGCGCGCAAGAAGTCGTGGTCGATGATCATGGCCTCGTCGTCGCCCTTGTCGGCCAGACGCATCTGCTCCTTGAAGCGCTCCTCCTGGTCCAACGGATCGTTGAGCTCGCTGTAGGCGTTGGCCACCTCCTTGCCGTTGACCATCAGCTCGAAGCGCTCGGTCAGTCCGGGCTTGCTGCGGTGCATCTTGGTCAGCGGTGACATCTCGACGGGGTAGTCGATGATGAACGTGGGCTGCACATAGTGGCCCTCGCAGAACTCCCCGAAGATCTCGTCGATGAGCTTGCCCTTGCCCATGGTGTCGTCAATCTCCATGTTCAGCTTGTGGCACACCTCGCGGATTTGCGCCTCGTCCATGCCCGTCAGGTCATAGCCGGTCTGCTCCTTGATGGCGTCGAGGATGGGCAGGCGGCGATAGGGGGCCTTGTAGCTGATGAGGTGGCCGTCAAACTCGGCCTCGGGCTTGCCGTTGACGGCGATGCAGATCTTCTCGAGCAGTTGCTCGGTGAACGACATCATCCAG
>DEKO01000202.1:0-8947 GCA_002353885.1 Porphyromonadaceae bacterium UBA2720 | reverse complement strand
CCCTCGTTGCGGAAGTTCTTGCCAATCTCATATACTCCCTCAAAGCCGCCCACAATCAGGCGCTTGAGATAGAGCTCGGTGGCGATGCGCATGTACATATCCACGTTCAGGGCATTGAAGTGGGTGATGAACGGACGTGCGCTGGCACCACCGGCAATGCTCTGCAGTGTGGGGGTCTCGACCTCGGTGTAGCCTGCGTCGTCCAGCACCTGTCGCATGGTCTTGACCACCAGTGCACGCTTGAGGAAGGTGTCCTTCACGCCATCGTTGACCACCAGGTCGACGTAGCGCTGGCGGTAACGCAGCTCGGGGTCGTCAAAGGCGTCATAGGTCACGCCGTCCTTGACCTTGACCACGGGCAGCGGGCGCAGCGACTTGCTCAGCACCTTCAGCGACTGCGCATGCACGCTGATCTCGCCCGTCTGGGTGCGGAACACATAACCTGTCACGCCCACAAAGTCGCCCATGTCGAGCAACTTCTTGAACACCACGTTATACAGGTCCTTGTTCTCGTCGGGGCACAACTCGTCGCGGCTGATGTAGACCTGTATGCGGCCGTGAGAGTCTTGCAGTTCCATGAATGAGGCTTTGCCCATGATGCGGCGACTCATGATGCGGCCGGCAATGCTCACCTGGCGGGGTTCGGCATCGTCGACAAATTGCTCACGGATATTGTCACTGTAAGCGTTGACGGGGAACTCGGCGGCGGGGTAGGGGTCTATGCCCATCTCGCGCATTGTGTTCAGACTATTTCTTCTTACTATCTCTTGTTCGCTCAATTCGAGGATGTTCATCTGTTCTGTTTTTTTAAATTCTGGTAATGTATTATGTTGATGTGCTTCAGTTGCTCGGTGCGGCAGCGGTGTCCTGGCGAGCTTCTGGTCGTGGCCCTTTGCCCATGATTACGCCCAAACTGTCGATTTGCTGCTCGGTGGCGTCATGCAGGGCCTGCTGGAATTCCTCGCCGCGCCCTTGTTTCTGGTAGAACTCGTTGGCCGACTTGATCATCTGGTCGGCACGGGCTTGATCTTCTTCGGGATTGACTTGACCCTCGAGCATGCGCTGTGACGACTGGATGATCATGTCGGCTATGGCCTGTGCATCCTTGTCCATATCGCCACTCGGGAATCCAGTCTGTTGGGCGGCAGTTTGGGTCTCTTTTTTCTCGGCATTCTGGCACGCTGGCATGGCCAACAACGCTACAGCAGCCGCAATCAGTAGGTATCTTTTCAACATATTTGTTAAATGACTATTTTTCAACTTGCAAAGGTAGTAAAAAAAAATCACTCAAACGACCTTTGAGTGGTTTTTGTTATTTTATTTCGAGAACCGGGGCCCTATCGAGCATCCGAGCCATGGGGCCAAGGGAGTGAAGGACAATGCATAGGCTATGGTGGCACAGATCAACACTGAGATGATGGTGGCCAGCGGAATGCCATACCAGTAATTGGGTTGCCAAGCCGTGAACCAGGGCACCACCAGCAAGTGGGTGACAATGCGGTGGGTCAGGAAAACACCAAAAGTCAACTGGCTGAAAACGTACATTGGACGCAGGCTCCATGTCGGAAATGTCATACGCTTGGCTAGTAATACAAGCACTGCGCCAAGGGCCACAACATTAGGGGCAAGGCGATGTACGAATGTTGCTGTGTGCCAGTGCGTGACGTGCAAAACCAGTGGCACACTCAGCAGCAGGATGAAGATGGCCACATGCCACCACCTGAAGTGACTGATGTCGCCCCAGCGGCGCAGGTAGTAGCCCAGCAGCAACAAACCCATATAGCCTTGTGAATAGAACAGTGTGCCATACTCGTTGCTGAACAGGTGTGAGCAATCAGGCCATATCAGCGAGCAGGCAGGAACACACAGCGAGGAGAACCATACCAGCAGCACTAGGCGCACCTGACGGCGACTGGATTGCTTGAGCCATGCGGCCAAGATGGGAACAAACAGATACATGCCCATCACCATGTAGATGAACCAGAAATAGGGCACCTGTGGGCAGACCAGCGACTTGACTAGCTTGCCGGGCAGTTCGTGCCAAATCGCTCTGCCGGCAAGACACTCAGCAAGCAAGGTGATGGTTGACCAGATGAACATCGGCACAGCCACGCGCAGCATGCGCTCGCGCAGAAACGGACCAAGCGGTCTGGGGCGCCACAGTGTCAAGGCGCCAGTGAGCATGAAGAACACGATTGAGGCACTGGCCACGGCATAGTAACCATAGATGCCTATGGCATGGTTGCCGCCATTGCCGCCGTCATAGGTGACGTGCACCAGCACGACAGCAAAACACGCCATGCACCGGATGGCATCCATCCAGTGCAGGCGTTTGTCAAGGGCAGGTGATGATGAGTTTGAGTGGCTCATTGCTGTCTGAGCCAACTCATAGCCGTGCCTCGAGTGCGGCGGTCTGTGCCTCGTAGCCTGGTTTGCCCAGCAGGGCGAACATGTTCTTCTTGTAGGCCTCGACACCCGGCTGGTTGAACGGGTTGACACCCAGCATATATCCGCTGATGCCGCAGGCCTTCTCGAAGAAGTAGATGAGTTGGCCCAACGTGCGCTCGTCGATGGCAGGCAGCGAGATGACCAGGCATGGCACGCCACCATCCACATGGGCTAGGCGTGTACCCAGTTCGGCCTTGTGATTGACCTCGCCCAGGCGACGGCCTGCGATATAGTTCAGACCATCCAGGTCGGCCTCGTCGGTGGGGATGACCACCTCGTGGTGCTGCTGCTCGACAGTGAGTACAGTCTCGAAGATGGTGCGCTCGCCGTCTTGTATCCACTGGCCCATCGAGTGCAGGTCGGTCGTGAAGTCGACACTGGCAGGGAAGATGCCCTTGCCGTCCTTGCCCTCGCTCTCGCCGTAGAGTTGCTTCCACCACTCGGCCAGGAAGTGCAGGCGGGGCTCAAAGTTGACCAGAATCTCAATCTTCTTGCCGCTCTGATACAGAGCATTACGCACCTGAGCATACTGCAGCATCATCTGGTCACCACCATGCTCCATGTCGACAGCACCGGCAACAAGGGCGCGGATGTCAAATCCGGCCACAGCGATGGGAAGCAGTCCCACTGGAGTCAGCACCGAGAATCGGCCACCCACATTGTCGGGGATGACAAAGGTGTCGTAACCCTCCTGTGTGGCCAGACCACGCAGTGCGCCACGGGCAGCGTCGGTGATGGCAACAATGTGCTGGCTGGCCCACTCGCGCCCCAGCTCGCGCTCAAGTTGCCCCTTGAGCAGACGGAAAGCGATGGCGGGCTCGGTGGTGGTGCCGCTCTTGCTGATGACGATGATGCCCCACTTGCGACCAGCAAGCAGGCCCATGAGGTCGTGCAGATAGTCTTCGCCGATGTTGTTGCCAGCAAATACCACACGTGCGCCTGTTGCGGGCTTGTAGGCGGCAAACTGGTCGTTGAGGGCCTCAATCACAGCCTTGGCACCGAGGTAGCTGCCACCGATGCCCACAGCCACCACCAGTTCGCAATCGCGGCGCAATCGTGTGGCGCACTGCTCGATGGCATTAAACTGTGCCTCGTCAATCGAGCTGGGCAGGTTCAGCCAACCCAGAAAGTCGTTGCCGGCTCCATCGCCGTCGGCCAGCGTGCGTGCGGCAGCCTCGGCTGCGTCGTGCAACGCATTGATGTCATTCTCAGTCACTGCGCCTAGCGCAGCCTTGGTGTCAATCTTAATCATTTCAGTCTATATTATTGTTTTGAGTTTCGAGTTCCAGTCATATCTAGCAACTAACAACTAGCGCCTAAAGTCTAACGTCTAAAGTCTAGCGTCTAAAGTCTATAAAATACTATCCAGTTGGTGCAGTAGCGGCTCTTGTCCAGCCGTGGATGAATCTCATGCACTGTGCCGTCAGCATCGCGCCACCACGAGTGGTTCCACCCGGCACCCATGTCCAGATACAGGGCCTCGTTCACACCATAACGCTCGAGCATGTCGACAAAGTCGCTATATTCAACAGCCTCCCGCGAGTCGACGATGCACAGCTGTCCTTGCTTCTCACACAGGGCGCGATAGTGGTTCACACCACTGCGCCACAACTGTGCCACACGCAGCCCCTTGTGGATGATGCTGGCTTGCCCAAAACCCATGCCGTCCTGGCTGGCTGCGCGGTCAAGTGCGGCACTATAGTCACCCTGAACAAACTCCCAATGGTTGCCCCAGCTGATAAATGCCCCGCTGTTGTCCTTGCATTGAGCGCCCGTGTAGCGCTGGCCGCCGCTCACATGGTCGCCGTCGATGTTGCTATGGGCAAACTCATCGAGCAACTCGTGGGTGAATGCCGCCTCGGCGCAGAAGATGACTTGCTTGTTATCCTGCTTGGGCATTGTGTCACACACTAGGTCGATGCGCGAGAATTGTGGGTAATAGGCCACCACATCGGCCGTCGAGTCGACGACAACCGCAGGTGCCAGTGTTTGGGCCTGATCGGTGGTGTTCTGGCCATTTCTGTCTCGTGTCAAGTCGTTGTGTATCATATAGATTAATGCGCACAAGCAACCCACGAGTATCACCCATGCCGCAGTCACATTCAGTCGCTTGTTGTTCACTTAATTCTTAATAATTAATTGAAATCAAATGTCCTTGGTATAGGCGCGTCGGCGCTTGTTCTGGCGATAGTTGAAGTACTGCCACTGTTGCTGCACGCGCTCATTCTCCTCGAGCTCGTGTCCGGTATCGGCCCACTTGTAGCCGAAGCGGTTGAAGCACGGGATGAGGTCATCGAAGATCAGGGCGTTCACACCCTTGCTCTGATACTCGGGTTTGACTGCGATGAGCAGCAGGTCGACAACGTCGTTGTGCCCCTTAAAGGCCTTGAGCAGGTGATACCATCCCAAGGGCAACAATCGCCCGCGGCTCTTGATCAGTGCCTGCGACAGCGAGGGCAGTGTGATGCCCACACCGATGAGTTCGCCGTCGGGCTTGATCACTAGCGACAGGTCGTCGAGCGGCAAGAAGGGCAGGTACATCTTGATGTAGTGCTTGATCTGCTTATCGCTCAGGGGCGAGTAGCCGAACAGTTGGTCATAGGCCTCGTTGATGAGCTTGAAGATGGCATCGCCATAGTCATTGACCAGCTTCTTGCGGCTAGTATATTTGATGGTGTCGATGTTCAGGCGCTGCTTGACAATGCGCGCGATGCGTGCCATCTTCTCGGGCACCTCGTCAGGAACCTCGACGCGGAATTCCACCCAGTCGACATCTTTGACAAACCCCATGCGCTCCATGTGTTGGGGATAGTAGGGATAGTTGTAGATGGTGGCCTGTGTGCTCACCTCGTCAAATCCCTCAACCAGCATGCCCTCCTGGTCCATGTCGGTAAAGCCCAATGGACCGGTCAGACAGGTCATCCCTTTCTGCTTAGCCCAGTCTGTGACGGCTTGGATCAGTGCGTCGGCCACTTCGGCGTCATCGATAAAGTCGATATACCCGAAGCGTCCTTCCTGCTTGCCACTGCGCTTGTTGACCAGATGGTTGATGATGCCGGCGATGCGGCCGACGGGCTTACCGTCGCGGTAGGCCATGAAGTAGGCGCTCTCACAGAAGTCGAACGCCGGGTTCTCGCTGGGCATCAAGGTGCCCACAACGTCGCTGATGAGGTCGGGCACATAGTAGGGGTTGTCCTTGTACAGGACGTCGATGGGGTATTTGGCAAACTCCTTCAGGTTGCGCTTGGAGGGTTCTATTTGGCGAATCTCAATCATTTCAATATAGACTTTAGGCGTTAGACATTAGTCGTTGGTCGATTTCGAGTAATCGAATGCTTGAATGTTCGAATGCTCGAACCCCGAAACCTGCAACTACTTCATGCTATAAGCTAGCGCATAGGCTCGGGCATGCTTGACCATGGCCAGCAGTCCGTTGCTGCGGGTGGGCGACAGATGCTCGCGCAGGCCAATGCGCTCGATGAAGTAGAGGTCGGCATCCAGAATCTCTTGTGGTGTGTGACCGCTGAGCACGCGCACCACCATCGAGACGATGCCCTTGACGATGAGTGCGTCGCTGTCGGCCTGATAGGTGATGATGCCGTCGCTATAGTCGGCTTGCAGCCACACGCGGCTCTGGCACCCGTCTATCAGGTTGTCGCTGGTTTTGTATTTCTCGTCAAGCGTGGGCATGGCGTTGCCCAGCTCGATAATGTAGGCATAGCGATCCATCCAGTCGTCGAAACCTTCAAACTCCTCGATGATCTCGTCTTGTAGGTCGTTGATAGTCACTTCTCTCTGATGTATAATAAATAATGTATAATGAAAAATGCGATTAAGCGAGTGCCAGCAAGCTTGCTGATGGCCGAGCGTGAGCATTTTATCCAAAAATTAGGATGTCCCGATGAGCCCCGTCCTAATTCTCGCTTCTTGTCTCTTATCCCACCCTATTGGGAAAAGAACCGCGAATTTTCGGGTAAAAATCCGCGGTTCTTTATTATATAAACTATGGTGTCAATTAATAGAAATTGATGAGCGAGCGCTTGACCTTGGTTGCGCGGCTCAAAACATAGGCCATAGCGTTGGGGTTGGCATAGAGGCCACCACCACGCTGCTGCTTGAAGCGCTGGTCAAGTTCTTCCTTGCTGGGCTTGCGGCCATCGGTCTTCACATCGTAGACTGTGAAGACATATACGCCGTTCTCACCCTTCCAGGGACCCACGGTCTTGCCCTTCTGGCTGCCGGCGATGCGGCCAATCAGACCGGGCTCGTTTTCCAGCTTGGGAATAAAGTTGCTGCCAAACACCACCTGAGCCGAGTCGACCTTGACGCCCATGAGCTTGGCATAGCCGTTGAGGTCGCTTGCCTTGCCCTTGTACTGAGCCATCAGAGCATCGGCCTTCTTGCTGTTGCGAACCTTGGTGGTGAGTGCCTCCTTGACTTGTGGGGCGTTCCAGGGCATGTAGTCGCCATCGTAAATCTCGTCGAGACATACGGCAACCAGATAGTCGTTGTTGTCGCTGAAGATGGGCGACACATCGCCCTTGTCGCTGTCAAACGCCCACTTCACAGCCTTGCGGGTGTCCTTGATGCCCTGGCCAGTGTAGGGGTTGGCACCCAATTGCGGGCTGCTGGGAGTGATGCTAGCCGGCACAGCCTGGAAGCCTGCCTTGGCGGCGTTCTCGGCAAAGGCCTTGGCGGTCTTGTTCTTGTTCAGGAAGTCTTGCAACTTGGCACGTGCGCCGTCGTGAGTCTTGGTGCTTGCGTATGCATCATAGGTCACTGTGGCCAGGGTGTAGAAGGTCTTGGGGGCCTTCTTCTCGTTGACCTTGAGCAGGGTGGCGCCCTGGTCGCTGCTGTTCATCACAAAGTAGCCCTCACCGGCGCTCTCAAACTTGCGCTTGAGCGAGTCGGGAATCATGTAGATGCGCTCCCAGCGGTCCTCGGCCATCTGGGCACCCTTGATGGCCTTGGCCACCTCCTCGGGAGTCTTGCCGCCTTGCAGCATGGCCATAGCCGAGTCTTGCGTGCTCTTGGCGCCGGGCACAATCACCATGCTGTAGTTGACCGAGTCAATCGACACCAGCTTGTTGATGAGCTTGTACATGGTGTAGTGGTTGTTCATCACAGTGTCGCGCTTGGTGGCACCGAGGCTGGCGCCGGCCACAAAGTCTTTCACTGCCTTGTTGGTGAACTTGTCGAGTGTCTGCATGACAGTGTCGATCTGCACCTTGCCCATGATGCGTACCGAGTCGATGCCCGTGCCACGATTCAGGGCGGCCCATGCCTGGTCAGCAACCTTGTTGGCTGCGGCGATGTCGGCAGGCGACGGGGTGATGTTCACGGCGATATAGTGGATGTCGCGGGTCTCCTCCTCAAGGCGATAGCTTGCCTTGTGCTTCTCCCACTCGGCCTTGAGCTCCTGGTCGCTGACGGTATACTTGCTGTCGTCCATGCCAGCGAAGTCCTTCTTGACAAACGTGATGTAGTTGGTTGTGCTCTCGTCCTCGGCCATCTGCTTGCGGTCAAGGTCGTTGGCCTGCAGTCCGCCGTCAATCAGCATCTGCAGCTTGGCCATCTGCAACTGCTTGACAAGGTCTTCCTGCAACTTGTTCCACTCGTTGCGCAGCTCGACCAACTGGTCGGCTGTAGCACCAAACTTGGTGGGGTTGGTCAATATCTCCTGCACCTGGGCGGGAGTCTCAGCGCCCACTTGCTGAGCAAACTGGCGAGCGGCCGGCGAGGCGTTCTTGCCCACCATAAGCTCGGTGATCTCGTTGTCGCTCACCTCGATGCCCACCTTCTCATATTCCTGGTTGAGCAAGGTCTCGTTGATCATCATGTTGAGTACTTGCTGCTGACGAACAGCCTGATCAATCTGGCTAGATTGTGGGTTGTTCTGGTCGGCGGCTGCTTCTTGCTCCACGCGCTTCTGGAAGGCCATGATGTCAATCTTCTCACTGCCCACCTTGGCGGCGGTGCTGTTGCTGGCCTGACGGCCCAGAGCCTCGATACCTACCTCGATGATGAATGCCACGAGGGCGGCACCGATGACGATGGCGAGAATTTTCTTTCTCTGTCTGATTTTCTCTAATACTGCCATTTTTCTGTTTTATTGTTTTTTGTTTTGTTTTTTCTTTGTTTGTCGTGTGAGCTCAGAGTCTCTGAACGCGAGAATTTTGGACTTTCCCCACCTTAAATTAGGGGGAGTCTTTCCAAATAACCCGCAAAAGTACCATTTTTTTGTGACAGGCCAAAATTGTTTGCCATTTTTGTGCCTATTTTGCGCCAAAAAAGCGAAAAATCACGTTTTTTCGAAAAAAGTTCGTCAAAAATTTGGTCGGTTCGGCAGAAAAGCAGTAACTTTGCACCGCAATTCGCAATTGGTGCGTTAGTTCAGTTGGTTAGAATGCCTGCCTGTCACGCAGGAGGTCATGGGTTCGAGTCCCGTACGCACCGCAAGGCTTTCCCTTTCGAGTGGAAAGCTTTTTTTGTGCCAACT
>DEKO01000066.1 GCA_002353885.1 Porphyromonadaceae bacterium UBA2720 | reverse complement strand
CGCAATCGGTGAATAGATACTTTACACGAAAACAAGATTATCAAATCGTCATTTTCGCACAAAAACAAGATTATTGGCCAACAATAGCACTGATTTTGCTCACATCGACAAAATTTTTTTCTGCATATCTGCCGGAAATCGCAAAATGTTTGCTCATATTCATGCAAAACAAGCTCTGTCTGAGGACTGACAGATGACAACAAGCCACGCGAAATCTTGTGTCTCGCGTGGCTTGAATTAAAGTGGAGTGTGACTTTTTACTTGAGCACCTTGGTGGCCTTGCCGCCCTGACGGACGATGAACACACCATGACGACCAGCGGTGTCGGCCACACGACGGCCGTCGATGGTATAAACCTCGGCCACAGCACTCTGATTATCGGCATCGACTGTGTTGATGCCCACAAAGCCATTGGCATTGACACCAAGGTAGTCGAGCACGAGGTTGAGGCTCGTCGACGGGCTGGTGACATGGACGGCCATGCGATAGGCACCACTGGCCTCGGGGGTGAAGCGGAGCGCAAACTCGTTGTCGCCCTCGATGACAGTGGCGGGCAGGAGTTCGCTATAGGTCTCGGGATGCATGCCCTGGCCATAGAACGCGCTCACGGTCTCGGGATATTCACGGCCCATGGGACGAGCGTCGAAGTAGAAAGTGTACTCAACACCAGCCTCAAGCTGCACCAGCGGTGTGATGAACCAGTCGTCGGCATCCTCGTCGCTATTGTACTTGTAGACGTAGGTTCCGAATTGCTCACCTGTCCACTGCCAGGTGTAGCCATCGCGGTTGATGTCAAGCACCGTATAGAGGCTTGCGCCCTGCTGGGCATCGAAGTCCTCACGGAACGGGACCTCAAGAGGGGCACCGGTGGCGGCGTTGTTTGAAAGTGTCTCGGCGCTGGCCTGGTCGCCATTGATAGCCTTCACCCCGAAGTGGCAAGGCTTGCGCTCGGTGATGCTGCTCAGGTCGTACTGAACACTGGTGCCAGTTGCAGCAACGCCCATCACACGCCGGGCAACTGGTGCATCGTGTTCCTCGCCGTCGACATAGCACACCACATCGTAGGTGACGTTGTCGGCATCGAAGTATCCACCATTGAGGCTCGTGGTGACCGCATCCCAGGTGATGGTGGCCTTGCCCTCAGCATCGATGTCAAACAGCACGCTCTGCGGAGCAACCGGCACGTCATAGCCAATCCACAACGTCAGCGTGGCATCCTCGCCCTGGCCGGCCTCGTTGGCGGCATAGACGCGGAAGCGGGTGTTGCCGCTGGGCACGGTGACCTGCTCGGTGACATCGCTGCCTGCCGCTGCCGTCTTCTCGACAATCTTCTCGCCATTGGCATAGACATAGTAGTTGAGGTCGCCCGTCAGCGGCTGCCCGTCGACGCTGGTCGATGGCAAGGTGAATGACACGATGCCGGCATTGGCACCCTCGGCAAAGTTGGCCGCAAGGTTAGTCACTGCCGACGGAGCGGCCTGTGCGGCGGCCTTCTTGGCAATCGACAGGGCGAAGAAGCGCTCCTGCCAGGGGAAGTTGCCACGCACAGTGGCAGTGCCAGTGGCCGGATCCACCTCATAGAGCACACCCTCGTCCTCGACCGTCGTGGCCCACCACAAGTGGCCGGTAGCCGGGTCAAAGCACATGCTCTGATCCACATTGTCGGGCCAAACCCCGGTGTCGCCCACCTCGGTCTCCTCGCCAGTCTGCTTGTTGATCTGGTAGAGCACGCCATAGTCGTCGATGCCATACAGGTTGCCCTGATAGTCGCAGGCGATGCACATGTAGTACTGCTCCAATTCGCCGATGTCCTCGCGCGTCAGGTTGTCGATGTCGACACGCGCCAGCATCGAGCTATAGCCATAGTTGGCCTCGTAGATGCCATAGAGTTCGCCCGAAGCAGGGTCCTCGATGAGCATGCCGTTGACGGCAGCCAGCTCCTCGGGCACCTCGACACCATATCGCAAGTCGTCGCGGTCCCAATGCACTGTGCCGTCGGCCGCAAAGTAGCACTCATAGATGGCGCACTGCACGGGCATATAGCTGCCTGGATCATAATAGTTGATAAACTGGAACAAGTCGTTGCGGAACACGCCACCGCCGTTGGCGTTCATCATTGTGCTGACATAGACTGTGTCGAGCTGGATAGTCTTGGCGGGCTTGAACTTGTAGATGCCGCGCAAGTTGTCCAGACTGTTGTTGATGTCGGTCTCGTAAACAAGGTTAGCTACGAACTCGGGCAACTGCGCGTCGGACGATTGAGCGGCTGCATGGCCTCCCATCAGCAACGCGGCAAGTGCCATCATGATGGATGTCTTGTTTCTCTTCATGAACTTAGGTTTTGGTATTTAATTGGTTTAGTGAGTATTATCGGTCATCACCCCATGACATAGGGTGTTAGACACCTGCAAAAATAGTAAAAAATCCGCAATCTGACCCAAGCAATTGGTATCTCATGCAGATTTAAGTCCACATCCATCGGTGGAGGTGTTGTGCTTGTAACTAGTAACTATAAACTTATTCACTGCTTGCCCAACATGATGTTGATCACGGCATTGACATCAGCAATGTCGACCTGACCGTCGCTTGTCACATCACACCCTGGAGAGGGGTCTGGGGTGAGGTTTCCCTTGCCCAGCATCACATTGATCACAGCGTTGACATCGGCAATATCGACCTGGCCGTCGCCCGTCACATCGCCGGTGACGATGGCTATATTGGGCGCAAAGCCCAGCACCATGTCCTGATAGTCGTTGAGCTCAAAGATGAGCGGGTCGAGCAATGCCACGTCATAGAATCCGTTGGCCTTGCCTTGCCACCCCCAGTTAACGTGCACTAAGCCATTCTCGTCATAACCGTCGATGATAAACGAATGCCCACCGACAATGCCTTGCACAAAGTCGACCTGCACGCCAGTGTAGAGGATGGGCCGCCCAGCATTCAACTCAGTGTAAATCAGATCCATCCATTGTGGCTCACTATAGTCGGTGCGCACCACATAGTGCAACTCGTCGCTATACCCAAAGTGGTTGATTAAGCCGTAGATGGCATTCTGGTTGGACGACCCGCTGGCATTGGTGCCATAGTTCATCATGCTGATGAGTCCGCAATGATAACTGAGCTGTGCCACCGCGCGCCCTTGTGCCTCGTTGTAACCATCCTTGTAGTAGTCGAGCATATTGTCCCAGTCGAAGGTTGAGCTGAAAGCCGTGTGTGCCTGCTGGTCGCCAATGAAGAAATCATACTCTCCACTGGCCTGGCGCGGATAGCGATAATAGTAGATCATCTGTGCCACAGCCGTTGCCACACAGCCCACATCGCAGTGTGCCACATCGGGCGAATAATCCTCGCAGATTTCGCCCTCGGCGGTGGGGCACCAAGCGTTGAAGGGTGCTTCTTGCCCCCACAGCGTGGTAATGAGCGAGTCGATGCGTGCGGCAAATCTTGTGGTGTCGGGAGGCGTGGTCGGGGACTTGCGCGTACCCACGCGTTGCATGGCGTTCAACCACCACTGCAGTCCCGGATTGCCTGATTCCAGGTCAAGCGGTGCCGTGTGTGAATAGGCCAACACACGAGGCTCTGTCGCGTCGGTGTCAAGGATGACAAATCCCCCACCCTGCCTGGCATAGATTTCCACATAGTCGTTGGCCTTCAACAGCTGCAGATCTGTCCGAGCATGTGCCACCACACTAGCCCAGAGTAACGTCAATAATAGTATTGTTCTCATAATCAAATTAATTTGCCTAACTCAAGTTTCGCAAGTAGCTACTTTTCTGTATTTAAAGGAGTTTCTTTTGGATAGTAAAGTAGTAGTGTAGTTAAGCCACTTAAGGCCCCAGCCAAAACAATGATTGGTAAGAGTTTAAGTTTCATGATTGGATGGATATTTGTGGTTATAGGCGTATCAAGGTTGAGCCTGTTGTCATCGGGTCGGCTGTGTCGAGCTGCACGGCATAGACCTGGCCGGGCAAGAGTGACGACAGGTCGAGTGAGCAATTGTCGTCGAGCTTGGCAGCCAACACCTCCTGGCCCTCAATGGTGTAGATGGTGACCTCGCCGGCGGCATCGCCCGCCATGTCGACACGCAAGCGGTTGTCACGCACGTCTATCTGCGCCTGACGGGGCTGGTGCAACGACAAGTTGGGGATGTTGTCCATTGCGCCCAAGATGTAGAGCAGACCTTGATAAACGTCAATCTGGCCATAGCCGTAGGTGTTGTTGGGATAGGTCAGCGAGGGCTCGGGTTTGGTGCAAGTGTGCGCCAGCACCTCCTCGATGCGCTCGGCCGTGAGCGTGGGATCGGCCTCAAGCCACAATGCAATGGCACCTGCCACAACAGGCGTTGACATCGATGTGCCCGACTGGGCCATAAAATAATAGTCCTTGCCTCCGACATTGACCTTGTCGACCAGCGACTTGCGAGACTCCTCGACACTGGAAAATGAGTTGAAGGCAGCATTGATGTTCAGTCCCGGTGCCACAACCGTGGGCTTGATGCGACCGTCAAACGTGGGTCCCTGAGATGAGAATTTGGTGATTTGACCCACCTGATCGGGCGCATAGCCAACCATGTCGGCATTGGTCTCGCCACTGATGTTGGTGAACGTCGACTTATAGCCCGTGGCGCCCACACTGATGACGCCATCGAGCGTGGCCGGCCACGAAACCGTGCTGCCGGGCTGAGCGTCATTATAGATGCTAGAACCCTCAACATTGACCATCGGGCAGAGGAAGAGGTCGCTATAGCCCCATGCCGGCCCGTCGCCGGTGACCGAACACAGCGCTCCACACAACAGCAGGTAGAACAAGTCGGGCATCTCGCCATCGATGTGATAGACCGTGCCGCGCTGATCTTGCAGGTCGCTGCGTGTGATGGCCAGCTTGACATCGCCCTGGCTGATGGTTGTGAACAGCCACAGGGTGTCGCCCTGCAGCGCATCGACGCTGTCGGTATCAAATGCCAGCGTGCCCTGGATGCCGCCACCCGAGAACTTATAGCCCAGGAAGTCAAACTGCACGCGCTGGTTGACTGGAGTGACAATGTCCATGTCGATGGTGCCGCCACCGCCGATGCCGTGGACGATGCCCACACCGGCCTGTCGGTCGCCTTCGTGTTTCTCCATGCGACACATGCTGTTTCCCTCATTGCCGGCCCCGCCCACAATGATGCGTCCCGGTCCCACCAACTGCAGCAACGCCTCGCCCTCGAGCTGGCGCTGGCGCGTGAGGGTCAGGCTCTCGCAGCTGCTGAAGTTGATGACACAGGGCAAGCCATCGGCCGCTGCGCGGTCAAAGATGTACTTGAAGCCCAGCACGGCAGTGGCCGAAGTCAACGCGTCGGGGTTCTCAAACTCGTCGCGTGTGGAGTTGAAGTCGGCCACATAGATGTCGCTCTCGGGAGCCATGCCGGGATACTTGCCCTGCACGGGCGAGCCGGCCATAGTGCCCATCACATGGGTGCCATGCGTGCCTAAATAGGTGTACTGCGAGTGCCCATAGGCGGCAATCTCCTCGGTTGTCTCCAGCGCATGCCCCAGCGTGCCGTCGGCATTGGGCCAATGGAAGTCATAATAGTACTTGACGCGCAACTGCCCATTGGCATCGGCAAATGCGGGATGGGTAAAGTCAAAACTGCTGTCAAACACACCAGCTGCCACGCCACGGCCCTTGAAAGCCTGTGGCAGATTCTGCCCCACATAGACGGGTGTGGCGTTGATGATGCCAGGCGTTCGGTCCATGGCCGGGCGCGGCATGCGCTCGGCCTCGATGCGCTCGATGCGCGGGTCTTGCGACAATTCGGCCACACGGTCGACGGGAATGTCGACAATGTGTATGCGCCCCACTTGGTCAACAACACGGCATCCGTAGGCCGTCAAGATGTCGGGCGACTGATTGCTGTCGGCAAAGGTGAGCAAGGCAAGGAAGTTGCGACTGGCCGGTGCCTTGGCACCCAGACGACTGTCGCTCAGACTGTGACAAATGTCCATCACGCCGCGCGACACCTTGCTTGTGACAATAGCTTGCTGGGCTTGCACAGACAGTGCAGCCAACACGATGATGAGGGTTATGATTTTTTTCATGATTGCAGTGTTTTAGAGATTGATGTCACTTGCCAGGCGGAAACCCAGATAACTATTTGCTGTGGTGGCAGGGAAGTAGCCGCGCCATGTGGTACGGCAGTAGTTACTGCCCCAACGCCAAGAGCCGCCGCGCACCACTGGGTCGCCGCCCTCAACCTGCCACACATTGGCGGCGGGCCACACGGCATAAGTGTTGGCATGAGTGTCCGCAACCCACTCCAGCACATTGCCGCTCATGTCATACAGGCCCAGCGCATTGGGCTGCAACTGGCCCACAGGATGAGTCTCGCCACCGGCATTAGCGGCTGTCCATGCCACCCGTGCCAAGTCATCACCTCCTGCATAGCGTGTGCCCGACTGGTGTTGCCCGCCACGGGCAGCATACTCCCACTCGGCCTCAGTGAGCAGACGATAGTTGCGACCTGTCTTCTCATTCAACTTCTGCACAAATGTCTGGACATCGGCCCAACTCACCTGCTCCACAGGCCGGCGATCACCGATGTGGGCCGACGGATTGCTGCCCATCACAGCCTGCCACAGATCCTGCGTGACCTCGTAGCGGCACACCTTGAATGACGGCAAGGTAACCGAATGCACTGGACGCTCCCAAGCGTGGCTATAAGGTGCGACGCCATCGGGTGTGCCCATGTCGAAGGTGCCACCCTCGACCTCGACCATGTCGGCCTGGAGGCGGGCAAACACATCGGTGGGTTGCACCTTGCCCAGCATGATATTAATCACCATGTTGACATCAGCGATGTCGACCTGACCGTCGCCTGTCACATCACACCCCGGAGAGGAGTCGGGGGTGAGGTTTTCCTTGCCCAGCATCTCATTGATCACGGCATTGACATCGGCAATGTCGACCTGGCCGTCGCCCGTCACATCGCCCACAGTTGTCTGAGCCAGTGCGGCCAGACCTATCACGACCGCACAAAGAAGTAGTATTTTTCTCATACTCGTCAGTTTGTTATAAGTAATAGAGTTTCAGACTGCAAAAGTAACAAAAAAAAACGATTTTGCAAGAAATCCTACAAAAACACAGAAAAAACATTCGGGCAGAACTTCATGTGAATCTGCCCGAACAGCGATTGTGTCCTCCCGCGCAACTCGCAACTCGAACAACAACGAGTAATACAGTCTATAGCACACAGATTGCTGCGCG
>DEKO01000194.1:1563-9760 GCA_002353885.1 Porphyromonadaceae bacterium UBA2720 | reverse complement strand
GCGCCCACGTGGGGCGCGACTGTTGCATGTCTTTCAGATTAGTTTACAATTAATTATATAACGCAAAATGCGAACCTATATTGTGAAGGTTCGTTCGCGAGGTCGGTGTGGGTGCTGTAATGCTCTCTGTATCAGCTGATGCGAAACTCTAGCAGTTGATGCAACGTTTCTGGTTCGCACTCAGATAATCAGTGGCGCGTCAATGTCGTAGGTTGTTTGTTTTCCAATCGATATCACACGCTTGTTCTGGTTCTTGCTCAGGTGATAGAAACGGATGCTGTCGCTCTCAGGGGCAATGATGTCGGTCAGGGCAGCTTTAAGCATCGTGAATTGTGCCTCAGTGACTTCGCACTCAAAGACTGAATTCTGCACACGGCGACCATAGTTCTTGCATTGCTTGGCCACTTGTCGCAGGCGTTTCTGCCCCTCGCTGCTTGTTGTCTCTACATCGTAGGTCACTAATATGTACATGGATCATTTGATTAAGAAAACCGGATAATCGTCGAGGTCGTTCCTCAGAAATCTGGCAAACAACATCGCCTGGACATGCGGAATCAGTCCAACGGGTATCTTCTCTTGCAGATAGGGGTGGGTCATGGTCTCGCGTTTGCGATTCTGCCATGCGCTGATGAAGGCTCGCCGGCCGTTGTCAGTCATCACGACGCCATCGTCGCCCTGGGCGATGAAGTCGGTGGGTGAGACTTGCCTGCGGTTGATTAGCGACAGGACCAGCCTGTCGCCCAGATAGGCTCGCAGCTCTTCTATCAAGTCCAGTGCCAGCGAGGCCCGGCCAGGGCGCAGCCGGTGGTAGACACCGACGTATGGGTCTAGCCCTACGGCATCAAGGGCGGCTGTCATGTCGTGCGCCAGTAGCGTGTAGGCCAGCGACAGCATGGCATTGACCGCATCTCGTGGGGGACGACGGTTGCGGCCGGCAAAGGGGAACTCTGACTTCTGGTTGAGGATGAGTTCCGGAAAAACGTCAAAGTAGGCATTTGCCGCAATGCCTTCTTGGCCAAGCAGCTCCTGTGCGTCATGGCTACGCAGTGCTGTCGCTTTGAACCGCTCAAGTTGCTGGGTGGCGTGTTCAAGCACAGGGTTAGCACCATAGTCGCGGATGTGCCGGCGCAAGACTGCACGATAATTCTGGATCTTGGCGGCAATGATGTTTCGGCTGATGTGCAACGATTTGTCGACATCATCGGCAAAGTGGTATTGCGCCTTGCGTAACAAGACGTTGCCTTGCACCGGCCCTTGCAGCCGACCGATGAAGCGGCCATTGGGTGACAAGAATGACAGAGCTATGCCACTGTCGGCACACAACTTCATCGCGCCAGGGCTGGCTCCCATATAGCCAAATGTGATCACCCCCTCGACGTTGATCGCGGGTATCCTGAACACTTCCTCCTGCTTGACGCTGACCACCAAGTTGTTGCCATCCTTGCTGATATAGGACTCAGGAGTGGTGATGTATAATGTGTTAAGCAGTTTCCTCATACAAGTTCTTGGCTAGATAGTTGCGGACTGGTGACCGCTGGTCTGGCATGCAGATGTCAATCAGCGAGCATTTGCGGCACTTGGCCGAATATTCCGCAACTGGCAGCTGTCTGGTGCTGAACGTCTCGTGCATCTGCCGGGCATTGTCTATGACCAAGTCACGCAGTGGGCCTGTGAAGTCCACACGGTGGCGGCGCCGGGTCTGGGCATAAAAGATTTCTCCGTACTCAATCGTTATGTGATATTGTTCTTCGAGGCACATCGCTTGGGCAGTAAGCTGCAGCTCGTCAGTCAAGTCCTGCTTGGGCTGGCCGTGCTTGTACTCGACAGGTCGTGGCAGCCAGTAGCCTCTGTATCGGGGGTGACAGATGGTATTGTCGGGCAACGGCGACGGCAACAGCTCAATCAGGTCGGCAATGCCATATAGGCCCAGCACCTTTGAGGCTACACTCACCGCTCTCAGGCAGATGATGTCTCCGTTCTTGGTGCGATATGCTGGGTCGTCGACATGCTTGTGCAGCAGCTCGCCCTCGATGGTGAGCCGGTTGTCGTCCCATTGCTGCTCAATGTGTATCAATGCCCATTGCCGGGGACAGAACATGAAGTGCTGTATCCCCGACAACATGAGCATATCATCGTCAGTGTAGGTCAAACTCGTGAAGTTTTGATTTAGATCAATTCCTCGACAGTCACACCTGCCGGCAGCTGGTCGCGGGCGATGGTGACGGTATAGTCGCCAAACGAGCGAGCAACTGCATCAGTTGCCTTGGTCACCTTGACAAGGTCAAACAGCTTGTTGGCTGGAGCGTTGCCCAACACCGAGCTATGGCGGAAGACAATGAGCTTCTGCGCGCTCATCAGCCCACGGGCTGCCGAGCGGTCGATGTCAAACATGTTCTTGAGCGCGTCGAAGAACAGGTCCAGGTCTTCTTGCGAGAAGCCCGTCTGTCGGGCCAGACTGGCCGACACAAAGCCATGACACACATACAGGCCGTAGGGAATTGTGGCCTTGCGGCCCATCGTGCGGTTGTCGCCCTTCTGCTTCTCGGCTTCTTGTTCGGTGGCCACTGCCATGCGAGTGATCGAGTGTTCGGAGGCAAAGATGGGATCGACTGAGCGGGCAAAAGTCAGCTGGATGGGGCCACGCACCTGGCCGGCGTTCTTGCCAGTAGACATCACGGCTCCAAAAGCGCGCACATCATAGTAGGTCTGGCACATGACGGCACGTGCAGCCTCAGTCTTTTTCTTGTCACCGGCATTCTGCACCGACTCTGTTTCATGAGCCTTGTCGATGAGGGTGTTGAGCACTGCCTTCTCCTTGATGAAGATGTCATAGCCCTCGGCACATTGCTTGGCTACCTGGACGTAGTTGCGCACTTTGCGCTTGAGGCACACATCGGTCACAAGGCCCATGCCGGTCTCGGCATCAACACGGGGCAGATTTCCGGCATCGGGATCGCCGTTGGGGTTTCCGTCCTGCACGTCGAACATGAAGACGAAATCAATTCGGTTTTGTAATTCTGTCATAATACAATTATTTTAGTCATTTGTTTGATCTTTCTTGCTGGTGAACAGGGCTTGGCGTTGCTGGTAGTAGCCCAGGAAAAAACGCCCCTGGTCATGCAGGCTCAAGTGTGCCGGAAACTCTTGCTCCATGGCACCCATGATTTCTTGTTTGAGCTTCTCGTAGAAGATTCGGCTGCCCTCACTGGCCAGATTCTCGGCATGATGATTCGACAGGTTCAGAATCGTTGGGAACACTGCAGCCGGTGTGGCACTGGCCGCGTTCATGTATCGCTCACGTATCGTGTGGGCATTGTTGGCATCGTCCTGAATCTTGTCGAGGACGGCAAACAGTCGGCCGCACAGATATGCGGGGTTGTTGTTGTCTTTGTTTAGCATAATTTCTATTTTTTGATTAGACTGTATTCTGTTGAGGAAAGCCTTGATGATTGCGGCGCGGGTGGTGCCGATGCTCTGCTCGGCACGGATGCGGCGTATGCAGGCTGCAAGTAGTGGGTTGGGGTAGGCGATGCCCTGAAAGATGCTCTTGGCGATGGCTTCGGGCAGATTTGGAGTAGCATCGGCAGCTTTGCCGCCCAGCGTGACAGCACTGAGCATGGCTCTCAAGCCCATATACGAGAAACCCTGATTGCTCTTGGGCTGCACAATTTCCATGTCATCAAAGTGCTTGACGATGTTGGCGGCAAACACTTTGAGCGGTAGCTCTGACCAGTAGGCTACGGCAATCCGGGCCGAGTTGGGTGCCAGTCCCAAGATGTAGAAGCGGTCGTCAAGGCTAGTCTTCAGCTCGCCGCTGTAGATGGCTTTGAACACCTTGCGTACTTGCTCGATGCCGGCATCAGGATTGTCGGTGTCATCTTTATCTTTGATACCGAGCATATCAAAAAGGCTGGTTTCGGCTTGGGCCGATGCGTCGCTGTCGCTTGAGGCCCAGAAGACAAATGTGCGATTGCCTACCATAAACTTGTTGCGTGACCCTTGGGCCAGCATGTGGTTCAGTGCCGTCGAGTAGGCAAATTCGGCTTGCTCGCCGATGGGAGCATTAGCTCCTTGCTGCTTGCCGTAGGAGTCGTAGCCCGAGTTTACCTGAAAAGCCACAAGTTTGGCAATGGCCTGGCTGCCAGGAATCATGGTGGCGGTAGTGAGCTCGACAATGTTGTCTCTTTCGCCAGATATCAGGCATATCTTTTGGTTCCCAGACGCATCGGCATTATCTGATGCCAGTTGGATCAACTCATCTTTCTCGGCAACAATCTGGGTGTCGCCTTTGATTCTGAACGAGAAGGTCGAGTACTTCTTGTTCAATTCTTTTTTGATGGTTTCCCACAATGGGTCTTGCTCAACTGCTTGTCTGAGGTCTTCGGGCGACTGCTGATAAAAGGCATGCAGGGCCGACAGGTCGGTTTGTTGGGGATACTGGCGGTAGATGTCCTCTATCTTGGACTTGAACACTGCCAAATACTTGAGTGCCTTCTGCGGCTCACCCTTGTCCGAAATGCCCAACACGTATGCGCTGTTGTCATACAACCAGTTGGCCACGGGCGCACTGGAGCGACTATAATGTTTCTTGACCAAGAATTCTGTGGCCGTTTTCTTGTCGAGACGATGGTCTTCAAACCTCACAAATTTGCCTGATTGGTCAATCACGATGATAAAACCGATTTGTTTCAGCTCGCGGCCAAATTGAGGCAGATCTCTCTTGCGGTGATAGTAGTCATATAATGCTTTCAGTATCATCTCAACACCTCCTCACTGTCTATGGGTGGAACAATAATCACGCCACTGCGCATCTGTGCGCGATAGAACATCGCGTCGGGTTTGTCGGCATCCTGAGCGAAGTTCATGTCATAGAGCATGTACCCTAGGTCACGGCTCTCGTCGATGGCTGGCTGCAATGTATCTTGCTCGGTGTCGACCAGACGGAACGACGCGGCAAACTCGCGCGTGCCCAGATAGGGCTGGTTGAAGCACTGTCCTTTCTGGGCACGGCGCTCAAACATGGCATTATACTTGCCGGGATTCTCATCCCGACGGAGCAACTCTCTCTCCTCTGCGTCAATCAGAGGGTTCTTGCTGTCTTTGTTCCTGTCTCTGACTGGGATAAAGACTAGTTTGGCATGGATGCGGTAGCGCACATCCTTGAGTAGCAGCGAATTCTTCTGCTGCCTTTTGTCTTCGATGAAGATGTGCGACAACTTGCTGCTGGCCACGGCACCCACCTCGTTGCGGCGCACCGAGTCCCATTTGATGGGATTTAGCACCTCAATCCGGGTCACCTGCCAACGGATGGCGGGTTTCCAGAAGATGGCCTCGAAGATGGCGCGTGCTGCCGATGGTGTGATGACGTCGTAGCTCACCCGCTCGACCTTGAACTCGGGACGGGTGAAGCAGGCGTATGGTCCCCACACTTCCAGGCAAAATTCTCTGTCTGTATATTCCATAATATCTATTAAATAATATAAGTCTCGTTTATCCAGAAATTGTTGGTGACTAAGCCTAGCTTGGCATCATAGCACCGTGGGTCGGGGGCATAAAATACTCCCTCGAGCAGTTGCTCGACAGCACCCATCTGCAGCAGTTGCTGCAAGTCGCGCCGGCGGACATTGACGCTGTATTGCCCTAATTTTTTCAGCAGGCCGTAGGTGGCATGGCCCGATTTCAGTTGGCTGATGAGGGCATCGCTCTCATCCCAGTTGATGATCACAGGCATGGTGTTGTCTTCAATCAGGCGGAACGACTTGCCGATTTCTTCATATTGTGGCTGGTTGTTGTAGAGCAGATGCTCACAGCCGAACTTGTCGAAGTTGTCATACTGGGCATGCAGCTGTCTGAAATAGTCGGTCATCGCCTCTTGTGAAAACCAGTCATAGTCGCCCACCATGTTGGCGCGGGCATTGTTGCTCTTGCTGATGGCTCCAGGAGGCAAGGCACGGTCCAAGGTAAACACATGGGTCGTGGCCATCGGTATCCGCCCCTCACGATTGCAGCGACCTGCCGCCTGCAAGATCGAGTCCAAACCGGCCTGCTGGCGATAGACCACCGGAAAGTCGACGTCAACACCGGCCTCAATCAGCTGTGTGGCAACGACTCTGACCCGGGCATCGGTGCGGCTCAGCTGTTCTTTTATGGCCTGCAGCGACTGTTTGATGTGGGCAGGACACATCATGCGTGACAGGTGGATGTTGGCACCATCGTCGGGCAGATGCTCAAATATCTCTTTGGCATCACGGCGAGTGTTGACGATGCACAGCACACGGTCGTGCCGGGCAAGTAGCGAGGCAACCTCTTCGGCTGACTTTGGGCTCTCGTCAATCTGCAGGGTGACGCGGCGCAGTTTGTCGTGCAGGCGGGCTTCGCGCGGAATAATCTCATGGATGCCGGGCAAGCCATGGAAATTTGCCGTATAATTGGCACCATCAATCTTGCCCGACAGGATGGGCTGGCTGGCAGTGGTGAACAGCACCGACGAGCCGAACACACGATGCAGGGTGCTCAGCGTGTCGACGATGGGACGCAAACATTCCATCGACAGGGTCTGTACCTCGTCCAGGATGATGACACTGCGAGCCAGGTTGTGTATCTTGCGGCATTGCGACGGCTTGTTGCTGAACAGCGACTCAAACAGCTGCACATTGGTGGTCACGATGATGGGGTAGTCCCAGTTCTCGGTGGCCAGTTTCATGCGCTGGCGCATGTCGCGGTCGACAATCTGCTCATAGTCGAAGTTGGAGTGGTGCTCCAGCACGTTCTCTTCGCCGAAGATTGACTTCAGCGTCTGCGCCGTCTGCTCGATGATGCTCGTGTAGGGGATGCCGATGATGATGTGCCGCAGGTCATGGGCCACAGCATGGTGCAGCGCCCACAGGACAGACGCAAGCGTTTTTCCGCCGCCCGTCGGCACCGTCAGGCTATAAAAGCCAGTGGTACCACTACCTTGCGCGACACATTGCTGTTGCACATATTGTCTGACCTCGTTCACTGCACTCTGGGGGGCACCCGATGACAATTGTGCAAGGTGGCGCTGCAGCAAACACAGCAATTCGCGCATGTTCCAAGTGTGCACACGCAGACGATGTTGCTCGGGCAACATGAACGACTCGGTGTCGAGAAAGTCGGCATCAACCAGGCAGCTATACAGCATCCGCACCAGTTGATGCACATCCTCTCTGCCGTCCAGTCGGGGTACTGGCAGCTGGATGTTAATGGGTTGCACATCGATTTCCATGGGCATTTCTGTCTCGCGAAGTTTCTGCTGGCACTCTTCCTCGTCATACAGCCCGCGATGATGCCCCATCAGCACATTGTCCATCAGCAGGTGGAACTGCGGAAATAGCTGCTTGGCAATCAAGGCTCCCACCACCGCATGGTCTTTGTTGCCGCTTACCACAACTTCAGGCCGGTAGCCCGAGTTTCTCATGATATGCTCCTGAAAGGCACGTTTTTCCTTGCCCTTGTCGTGCAACAGGCCGACAACCTCGCCCCACGCAGCCATGTCAAAGTCGGCGGCAAACTTGCCGGCCAACTCGGCCACTCCTCGCTGATGTTCGTCGTTGGTCTGAATCATCCATCGGCCATCGTCATCTTGACGAATATGTGAAATAATCATATTCATATTTAATATTATTCCGCAGCAAAATTACTGCCGCATAGTGTCAAAACTAGGCACATGCAACAAGATAAATGTTAATTTGCGCGATATTTTTTGGCTACCCTAACTCAGAGTGTGCAAATTTAATTATTTCTACTCAGAAATCAGTCAACCCTCAACCAAAAGTTATCAACAATATTACCATTCGGCAGCCGCCACATGCGGCGACCCGTCAGCGTTTAATCGCAATGTTGCAATATCCGGTGCAAAGATACAAAAATCTAGTTTCTAGTTTTGAGTAGCAGCCAGGCAGCATTATTAATTAAGAATTAAGAAATACCCAGGCTGCAAAATCTCACGCAGATAAAGCAGACATATCAGCTCTATCAAGCTGATATTCTTGATAGAGCTGATTTGTCTGCTAGATAAAACATCTGCATAATCTGCTAGATCTGCATGAGAGAAACACACTGAATACACAGAATAATCTTATCTTTCCAAATCTGTGATAACCACGAAGTGCTCGCGACCAACCAATGGTGCAAGCCGAATGCAGAGAACGAGCTTGCTCGAGCTATGCTGAGGCGA
>DEKO01000194.1:216-1457 GCA_002353885.1 Porphyromonadaceae bacterium UBA2720 | reverse complement strand
ATTGCGCAAAGCGCGCAGCAATATACAGTAAAAATAAAAAAATCTGTGTAAATCTGTGTATTCAGTGTGATAAATCATCTGCTAAATCTGCTCAATCTGCGTGAGATTATACTGCCTGGGTGCGTTCTGCCGCCCCTAGCGGGGCTTGGTGGGTTTGGGGGGGGCTGTTGCACAGGGGTTGCGCTGGCGCTTAACCCTGCCTATAGCACTTGCCGCCCCTAACGGGGCTTGCTGGCGCGTGCCGTTGTCCCCCCAAGCCCCCCTAAAGGGGGGTGTACAAAGTGGCAGCCACAACAGCAGTTCCCCCTTTAGGGGGTTATGGGGACAACGGCTTCGTGGTCGAGCAGCCAGCGTTTGCGGTCGGGGCCGCCGCCGTAGCCACCGAGGGTGCCGTCGGCAGCGATGACGCGGTGGCAGGGGATGATGATGCTCACGGGGTTGGCATGGCAGGCCTGGGCCACGGCACGGAACGAGCGGGGATGGCCCGCGAGTTCGGCCAACTGGCGGTAGCTGACGGTGTGGCCGTGGGCGATGTGCTGCAGCTGGGCCCAGACGGCCTGCTGGAAGTCGGTGCCCGCGAGGTCGAGGGGCAGCGAGAACTCACAGCGTGTGCCGGCAAAGTATTGCTCGAGCTGGCGGCGGCAGTGGTCGAGCAGGGGAGTGGTGCGCTCGACGGGCTGCATGCCCAGGCGCTGGGCAGTTTTGATCAATTGCGTGTTGAGTGGTCGGTGGTCGGTTGCAGGTTGCGGGTTGGCGGTCGTGGTTGAGCGCTGAGGACCAATTGTGCATTGTGCATGATGCATTGTGCACTCGCCGGTCCACGCCACGAGGGCGATGCCGCGCTCGGTGGCGGCGAGCGTGAGGGTGCCCAGAGGCGAGGGCATGGTGGTGTGGCACAGCTGCCCGCGGGTGGCGGATGCGATGCCGAGCTGGCTGGCGCGGCGCATCATCAGGCCATAGGCCGCGGCATAGTCGTTGGGGATGTCGCCGTCGAGGATGGCGTCCTTGATGACGTCCTTGATGAGGCCCACCTCGCGGCTGGGGCGCAGCCCGAAGGTGTCCATCACCTCCTGGCCGTCGATGGGCGGCTGGAAGTTGCGCACACGGTCTTTCTCTTCGATGTCGATGAGTTTCTGCTTGACCAGGTCGAAGTTTTCCTTGAACCGCTTGACCTTCTCCTGGTTCTTGCTGGTGATGTCGGCCTTGCACAGGATCATGAGGTCGTCGATGTCGTCGCCGGC
>DEKO01000194.1:0-162 GCA_002353885.1 Porphyromonadaceae bacterium UBA2720 | reverse complement strand
CGGCGCACGGCCGAGTCGGTCACGCCGTCCTCGACGAGGGCGATGGGGCGCATGTGCAGCCCCACGAGCTTCTTGACATAGCGCATGTGCTCGTTCTGCGGCAGGCGCATGCGGGCAAAGAGTTTGGGTATCATGCGCTCGCCCACATAGTTGTGGTTGTGG
>DEKO01000164.1 GCA_002353885.1 Porphyromonadaceae bacterium UBA2720 | reverse complement strand
AGGGGGTTAGGGGGACTCTTCCCAAGAACTAAAAACTAGATAGACCGAGTCCCCACAAATAACAAAAATCAGTGGTTTTTGTTAAAAAACTTGCACATTCCAAAGTTTATTATGATATTTGCCAGTGATTATTAACCCCAAAACAAAAAAAACAACAAAGCCTATGAAAAAATTTACGCTACTGCTCATGGCCGCCATTGTTTCGATGGCCGTGAGCGCGCAGCAGATGTCGGCCTTGAGCCACAACAGCCTGCGCAAGTCCATCAACAAAGAGATGCTAGGCCAGAAGCGCCATGTCATTGACGCACCTCGTGCCGATGCCAAGGCACAAGCTCAGGCTCGCGCACCACGAGCCAACGCCGAGGTGGTGACACCGCCCCAAGACCTGGACACCGAGAAATACCGTCTGAACGGCTACATCTTCGACGGTTCGTCGTGGGAGCAAGTGAGCAACCCAGTCAAGGTCGGCATTGACGGCGACGATGTCTACATCCAGGGCTTCAGCGTCCTGCTGCCCGAGGCCTGGATCAAGGGCACGCTCAACAGCGAGGACATGACCGTGACGTTCCCCATGCAGTACTATGGCCAGTTTAACGGCTATAACGACTATTTCTTCCCCGTCACGCCGCTCAGCGACGGCTATGCGCCCATTGACGCTGTGTTCAACTACAACGCCGACTTGGGCACGTTCGTCCTGTCGCAGGATGTGGTGTGCTACATCGTCGAGAACTCAAGCGACAGCGAGCTGGCCTGGTTCTATCAGTTCGACAGCCAGATGACCATCGTGCCCGAGGGCGATGTGGTCGAGGTACCTGAGGGTCTTGAGACCCAGGACTACGCTCTGACTGGCACCTACATGGGCTATGAGGACAACTGGTTTGAGGGCGATCCACTGGCCAGCAACGCCAAGGTCGGCTTTGACGGCGACGACATCTATGTCCAGGGTCTGTGCATCTATCTGCCCCAGGCTTGGGTCAAGGGTCACCGCGAGGGCGACACCTACGTCTTTGACAACGGACAGTACTTCGGCACATTCATCTACCAGGGCGACGCCTACCAGTTCTACTTCATGGGAGCCACGCCCTATAGCAACGACCCTGCTCCGATGGTGATGACTCTGGATGAGGCAACCGGCACACTCACCGCGCAGCAGTGGTATGCCATCAGCGCCTCAGACGAGGAAGTGCGCTGGTATGACATCCACGGCAATGTCAAGCTCACGCCCATTCAGGACGTTGCCGCCACACCGGCCAAGCCCACATTCGGTTACTATGAGTATTATGCCGACGACGACTTTGGCTTCGTTGTGCTGAGCATCCCCACCCTCGATGTCGACGGCAACCCGCTGCTCACCGACAAGCTGGGCTACGAGCTCTTTGTCGACCGTGGCAACGGCCCCGAGCAGTACATCTTCGCTGCCGACCTCTATGGCTTCGACGAAGACAAGACCACCATCCCCTATAACTTCGGCGACGACATCAACTTTATGGCTCACGGCGAGCTGGCTGTTGTCTACGGCCTGGGCGAGGGTGTGCAGCAGATGGGTGTGCGCAGCGTCTACACCGGCGGTGGCGAGACCCACTACAGCGACATCGACTGGTACAATGTCTTTGAGAACGAGAAGGTCGTGATCACTCCTCCCGAGGGTCTCGAGGCCAACACCTACACACTCACGGCCACCGACCTGCAGTTTGGCGAAGAATATCCCGAGGAGCACAAGGCCGACGTGCTGGTGGGCTTCGACGGCAACGATGTCTACATCCAGGGCCTGAGCAAGTGGATCACCGACGCTTGGGTCAAGGGTACGATGAATGACGACGGCACGGTCACCTTCCCGAAACACTTCCTGGGCAACTTCGACGCTTGGGGCATCGACATGGAGATTGTGTTCAACGGTGCCACCATGGCCTACGACCCCGAGACCGACACCTTCACCACTGCCGAGGGCTACACCTCGACCAGCACCTATCAGCTTGAGGGTGAGACCTACGACGAGCCTGCCGACGTGATGACCAACGTTGTCATCACCCGTGCCGCCGATGTGGCCGCCATCCCCGCCGCACCCGAGATTCTGAGCTTCAAGCTCAACGGCAGCTACGGCTACATGCTGGAGATGAACATCCCGCTCGAGGACATCGACGGCAATCCCATCTTTGCCAGCAAGCTCAGCTACCAGCTCTTCTCGATGCAGAACGACGAGGCCAGCCCCATCACCCTGGAGGCCAGCCGCTATGAGTATGCCACCGAAGACCTCACCATCATCCCCTACCTCTACACTGACTACTGGGAGGTGATGCAAGGTGGCGAGACCGTCTATGTGCACGCCGACGGCATTGAGAACTGGCAAGCCATTGGTGCCAAGAGCATCTACACCGGCGGTGGCGAGACCAACGAGAGCGAGATCACCTGGTATGACCTGAGCAACTCGGGCATCACCGAGGTCACTGCCGGCCAGAGCCAGAGCATGCAGCTCTACGACCTGCTGGGCCGCCGTGTCGATAGCGACAAACTGCGTCCCGGCATCTACGTCCGTCAGGACGGCCGCAAAGTCGTGATCAAGTGAGCGCAAAGGCCTCATGCAGATTTTTGCAGATTAAAAAGAAAACAACTCAAACAACTTAAACAATATTTATAACTAAACTGGGTTGTGTAAGTTGCGCAAGTTGCTTTTACAAGAGAAAATGTCGGGACACGCGTGTCCCGACATTTTAATTATTCCCCGTGCGACTAAGGTTTTTCCAAAAAGCGAAAATTCCCCCCCAACCATTTGCGTTTACCAGGGAAAAGTTACTTTGCCAGATAAAGTATTCGTGAAATCAAAGGATTGAATCATTTTGCACGAGCTCGTGCAAAATCTGATATAGGGAATCGAGAAGTTTGCTCAAATAAAGCCACTGCATCACTTGGATTTTCGAGAAAAAAGCTTTAACTTTGCAGAAAGTTAAGAATCGATGAATTATCCACTGATATCAGAATATGTTGAGGCCATTCGGCTGGCTGAGGAGAACCTGGAACAGCTGAACCATCTGCGGCCAGTGTTGGACAACGATGGCAACCCGGTGATGAGCAGCGGCAACTTTGCTGTGGTGTTCAAGATGCGCAGCGAGCGTGAC
>DEKO01000191.1:2254-42972 GCA_002353885.1 Porphyromonadaceae bacterium UBA2720 | reverse complement strand
TTCCTGACTTCGTCACTTTTTTCAAGAAAGGAAATTGTTAATTTGTAATTACCTATCAAACAATTTGTTGTAAATTTGCGTCACCTAAAATTGGGTGACGCAAAAGCTTTTTTAACTATGTTTGTACGCAAAAAAAGAAATAGGTCTGGCACCATAAGTGTGGCGGTAATAGACAAAAGTGGAGGGAAATTTAAAGAGATTAGCCATATCGGCATCGCCAGGGATGAAAGCGAGGTTGATGAGCTGATGAAGCGTGGCCGTGAGTGGATTGCGGATTATCAGGAGCGGCTTCATCCCACATTGGACTTTGATGGGCGTGCCGAAGCCGCCAAAGAACTCGAGCGTCAGGAGGTTGAGCGTGTGGTCTCGAGCATCGAGAACGTTCTGCTCAATGGCTGTGAGCTGATACTTGACCGGGTGTTCGACTTGGTGGGGTTCAACGCCATAGACGACAAGGTGTTCCGCCAGCTTTTGCACAGCCGCCTGAGTTATCCCGCCAGCAAGGCCGCCACGGTGGAGTACCTGAAGAACTATTTTGACGAGGACGTGGACCTGTCGAAGATTTACCGCTATCTCGACAAGCTGAATGGCAGGTACAAGGACATGGTGCAGGAGATAAGCGTCCGTCACACGATGGAGGTGCTTGGTGGCCATATCGGGGTCGTTTTCTACGACGTGACCACCCTGTACTTCGAGACCGACCGTGAGGACGACCTGCGCAGGACAGGCTTCTCGAAGGAAGGACGGCACAGCAACCCGCAGATTATTCTGGGGCTGTTGGTGAGCCTGGGCGGCTACCCGCTGGCCTACTGCATCCATGAGGGCAACAAGTATGAGGGGCACACGATGCTCCCGGTGATAGAGGAGTTTGTGCGCAAGTACGACCTTGAGGACTTCATCGTCGTGGCCGACTCGGGGCTTATGACCGCAGCCAACATCGCCGAGCTTGAGCAGTTGGGCTACAAATATATTATAGGAGCACGCATCAAGGGCGAGAGCGATTCCGTGAAGAAGCTGATACTCTCCATGCCAAAGATCAACGGTCAGATGCACGAGATAGACAAAGGCGGTGGGCGCAGGCTGCTTGTGGGCTACACCGATGACCGGGCAAGGAAAGACTCTTACAACCGCAACAAAGGAGTGCGCAGACTTGAGAGGCTCTACAAACGCGGCCGATTGACAAAAGAGAGCATCAACAAGCGCGGATACAACAAGTTCCTTGACATGAGCGGCGACACGACTGTGGTCATCAACCGGGAGCGCATATCACAGGACTCCGCATGGGATGGACTCAAGGGCTATCTGACAAACACCGACATACCAACAGGAGACGTGTTTACCGCTTACCACAACCTGTGGAACGTAGAGCGGGCGTTCCGCATTGCAAAATCGAAAATCGAGATACGCCCCATGTTCCACTTCACACGCAAGCGCATCGAGGCGCACGTCTGCATCTGCTTCGTGGCACTGAAGTGCTACAAAGAGCTGGAGCGCAGACTCAAGGGCGCCAACATCGGCATGAGCGTAGACAAGGTGCTGGACATGGCAAAGACTGTCACCACCATCGTGTTCCGACTGCCTGATAGTGGCAAGACTTTCACAAAAACCATGCCCATGAAACGACATCAGCGAATAGCAAAACTATTCACTGACGAATTTTGGGTGACGCAATGACGAAGTCAGGTGTGCTTCTTAGAAACAAGAATGAAGAATTAAGATGATGGGATGTCCCCACTCTTAATTCTTCATTCTTATTTTATTGGAGTTGTAAGGTCTGATCTTAGAAGATGGCCTTGCTGGTGCTTGTTGTGCCGTCGTTGTAGCGGGTGACAACAATGTTCATGCCCTTGAAGGGGGTTGTGCTGTTCATGCCTTCGAGGTTGACATATTTGACACTGGTGACCGACTTGTTGGCCAGGTTGGCATCGATGGCGGTAGTGCTGTCGCTGAGAGGATTGTCGAGGACGATAACGCACTCATACATGGGGGCACCAATGGTGTACTGCACGTTATAGAACATGGGGTTGTCGTTGCGCATCACAGCACAGTTCTTCAGCGTGATGGTCTTCATGTCGTCGGCAATAGTGCCCACTACGGGGTCGCTCAATCCTTCCTGCTCCTCAAGATAGAGTGTGGCGGGAATGGTGCCCAGCGTGTACTCGCTAGCATTGTTCTTGTAGACCTTCTGTCCAGCAGGCAGTGTGACCGTCTTGGCATTCAAATCAATGTCAAATGTGGCTACCGGTTTCACCTCGTTGAAGTTGGCAATCATCAGTTGGCCTTCGATTTGCTCGGCGTAGGCAGTCTTGTTGGCGTCACCCATGGGGAGTTTGTCCCAGCCTGTGAACTCCCAATCGTCATTGAGCTGAATGTCCCACAGTCCGAGTGATGTGGTTGCGTTGGGTGCCACAATGGTGGTGGTGATGCCCTCGGCAAACTTGGCGCCGCGATTCTCGCTGAACGACTGGTTGACGGTGATGATGTTCCAGGGGTCGAGTGTGAGTTTTCCATTCTCAAACTTGCCCGTGATGTTGGTGGTGTACAGGTCCATAGGACTCTTGTCAGCATCTGCCGCCGGTACAATCATATAATAGACAGTCTCGTAGGTGTCGTAGTCATAATCACCGCCCAGTGTCTGGACAGCTACCTTGACATTGCCCTCCTCATCAACGCCAAAGAGCAAATTGGTGTCGTTGTAGAAGTTCTGGATTGCCATTGTCCCGGCATTGCTGCTCTCGTTGATTTGCGTCATTCCGCCGGTTCGCACGGCGATACCATTCATCTGGTCGATGCGCAGTGTCATTCCAGCAAAGTCATCGGTGTTGACTGCGCTGGCAGCCAATGCGATGGATGCGGCTGCCATCAAGAGTAATGATTTCTTCATAGGTCTGGTAAAGTTTTTGTTTTAATAGATGTGTGAATCAGTTTTTCGGCTGCAAAGTTAATACTTTTTCTTCACATTATGACCATCTGCCCAATCTTTCGCGATGTTGATGCATAAAAAGAAGCCCGCCTCGTATTGAGGCGGACTTCTCGTTCAATTGTTCGTGTGACAGGCGTTACCAGCCAGGATTTTGGGTTACAGCGTCGTCAGGAGTGTTGTTAATCTCATCGTTGGGGATGGGATAGAAGTAGTACTTCTTGTCGAAGGTGCGCTGTGCGGTCCAGGGCACTGCGTAGCCATTGTCAAGCACCACCTCGCAGTCGGGCACGCCGGCCAGGTTAGCACCGTGGACGATGTTGGGATACTTGCTGGTGTCCAGCTTGTCGAGCTGGTGCCAACGCACGAGATCCCAGTAGCGGTTGCCGTCGGTCATGAGCTCGCAGCGGCGGGCGCGGCGAATCTCCCAAATCAGACTGCTCACGCCATGGTTGTTGGCGGGGTCAGCCTCTGGATTCAGGGTCAGTCCGGGCAGACCTGCACGATTCTGCAGCTTGTTGATGCTGTTGTCCAGGTCACTCTGGGTGATGTTGCCCAGCTCGGCCTTGGCCTCGGCAAAGTTCAGATAGATCTGAGCCAGCCAGTAGATGGGAGCGTCGGTGTAGCCGGTGCCGATGTTGTTGCAGTAGTAAATCTGCGACGTGGCGCTGGGGTCACCCATCTTGTCGGTGTAGTACTTGGCGATGGTGTAGGCCGTCGACGAGGTCATCTCGGCCAGGTCGCCGCGGGCATTGCCGTGACCCTTGAATGCCAGGGTGTGGTCGATGAGCACGCCCAGACGCTTGTCGCGCACGCTCAGCATCTTGTCCAAGTTGTACTTGCCATTGATGAGCTCAGGAGCGTCATCGGTGTCGAGGCCGGTAGTGGCCAGGGGCTTGCCGTCGGTGAAGAGGAATGCGTCGATGGCGTCCTTGCTGATGCCGCTCTGAGCGGTCGAGCCGCTGGTGTAGTCGACGGTGCTATGGCCCAGCACATCCTTCTCATAGTGGCGGCAGAAGATGACCTCGCTGTTGCCTGTGAGGCTCAGGGCGTTGTAGATCTCGCCATAGTTCTCGGTGAGGCTGTAACCGCCTCCCATGAGCTGCTGCGAGGCGCTGACACACTCGTTGAGGTACTTCTGTGCACGGCTTGCGTCGGCAGCCTTGCCATTGTCGGCCTGGGTGCGATACTTGCAGTAGGTGCCCTCATAGAGGCAAATCTCACTCTTCATGGCCAGTGCCAAGTCCTTGCTCCACGACACCTTGTTGCCATTGCCGATGTTGGCGATGGCATAGTCCAGGTCTTCAAGCACCTTGTCCATGACCACATCGCGGTCGTCACGGCCTGCACTGATATAGGGATCATCGGTGCTGAGCACCACATGGTCTTGCCATTGCACATCGCCATAACGCTTGACCAGCAAGAAGTAGTTATAGGCACGGCTCAAGCGGGCGATAGCCATATACTTGGCTTTGACATCGTCGGCCAGGGTCGACGTGGTCATGCCCTCGAGCAGATAGTTGCTGCGGCGAATCTCGGTGAACGGTGCCGACCACGAGGTCGACTTGTTGGGAACATTGGTGAAGGTCCAGTTCTCAAACTCGCGGTATACCTGGTCGTCGGTCAGTGTCGAGAAATAGAAGTCTCCGCCAGTTCCGCTATATCCATATCCCGAGAAGTTGCCATACATCGAGTTGGTGTAGTTCTCGACCTGTGTGGCGTTGTTCCAGAAACTGGGGTCATTGGTGAACTTGTCGCGCGGTGTGACATCGAGCATGTCGTTGCAACTGGCCATGGCCAGTGTCAAGCCGACAAGTCCCAGTAAATATGCTTTTTTCATATTCTTCAATTTTTCTGAAGGTTTAATTTAAGTGTTTCGAGTTATGAGTTTCAAGTTATGAGTTTCTGATTTTCAGTTTCGAGCACTCGAACATTCGATTTTTCGAGCATTCGATTAAAAATCTAAAACTTTAATCTAAAAACTTTAAACTATAAACTGTTTTAGAAAGTCAGCTGCAGGCCGAACGACCAGCTGCGGGTCATAGGATAGGTACGGCCCCAGGTGCCATAGCCCAGAGAGCCCTGACCGGCGTTCATCTCGGGGTCGATGGGCAGGTCGCCGCTACCCTTGTGGAGCAGGCACAGGTTGTTGACGCTTGCATAGAAGCGCAGGCGCTGGATATAGACCTTCTTGGTCAGCTCGGTGGGCAGGGTGTAGCCCAGGGTGACGTTCTTCAGACGCAGGTAGCTCATGTCGACCAGATACTTGGTCTGGGGATAGTAGTTGTGGCAACCACCCTCACCGGCCAGACCGGTGACATTGCCTGCATACTCATTGCCGGGATAGAGGCAGGGGAAGTCGTTGCTCTCGCTGATGTTGACGATGCCATTGGCAGGGTCATAGACATTGAAACTCGTCTGGTTGGCATAGATGGCGAGGTCGGCCTCACGCATCATCGGGAAGACAAATGCCGACTGAGTCCACATGTCGCGCTTGCCCACGCCCTGGAAGAACAGGTCGAGGTCGAAGCCCTTGAACGTGCCGCCCAGGCGGAAGCTGTACTCGTAGCGCGGCAGGCAGTTGCCGATGACCTTGAGGTCGCCGTGATTCTCCTCGGTGCCGTCGCCGCCATCAATCTTGCCGTCATTGTTCAGATCCTTGAACTTGATGTCGCCAGGACCATAGACGAAGTTCTGCGTCTGGATACCGGTCTGGTCGGCGATGCCGTCCTTGTAGATCCACTTGCCGTTGTCATCCTTGCCATTGAAGTCGGCCTCGGTGAAGTAGCGGTCGGTCTCGAAGCCCCAGATGTCGCCCCAAGTCATGCCCTCATAGGCATTTGTGCTGTTGAGCGGGTAGCCAATCAGTTTGTTGTTCTGGCTCCACTTGGTCACCTTGACCTTGCTGTCGCCGATGCTGAAGTTGGCATACAGGCCCAGGTCCTTATTGAATTGCTTGCGCCAGTTGATGGTCAACTCCCATCCGCGTGAGCGCAGCGTGCCATTGTTCATATAAGGTGTGCTTGCACCCACGCTGGGGGGCAGAGCTGCACCGGGTGCGAGCATGTCGGTGGTCAAGCGCTGGAACCACTCGGCGGTCAGGGTAATCTGGTCATTGAGGAAGCCCAGGTCCAGACCGACGTTGGTGGTCTTGATGCGCTCCCAGGTCAGTGTGGGCGACACCCAGGTGGGGATGCCGAACGAGTTGAGCTTGGCTGTGCCGGTGCCCAGATAGTTCATCTGTCCGGCGGCGATGGTGCTCAGGAACATGTTGCTGCCCACGGCCTCGTTGCCGATGGTACCGTAGGAGAAGCGGACCTTACCGTTCGACACCACGTCACGCAGCTTGTCCCAGTAAGCCTCCTGGCTGAAGCGGTAGCCCAGCGAGAACGAGGGGAAGAATGCCCAGCGGTCGCTGGCGGGGAAGCTCGACGAACCGTCATAGCGGCCGTTGACCTCAAACAGATAGATGCCCTTGTAGTCATAGTTGATACGGGCAAAGTAACCGGCCGTAGCATAGTCGCCACGGAACCAGGGGAGCAAATTGCTCGTGCCGCTGGTGCTGCTGGTGATGGTCGAGCGGGTTAGGTCGCCGTAGGCCAGGTTCAGCTCGGGATAGTCGGTTGAGTAGAGCTCCTTGCGGTCGGCGCGGAAGTAGTCATATTTGCGCTTCTCGCCGGTGACACCGGCCATGACCTTGATGTTGTGAGCGTCGTTGATGCTCTTCATGTACTCCAGATAGGCGTTGCCCGTCCAGGTGCCGGCCTTGATGTTCTGGCGCGACGTGCCCGAACTGCTCTGGCCCACGATGTAACCCGGGTTGACACCGCTCCAGTTCATGCCATAGATGGGGAAGTCGCTCCACGACATGTTGGCGTTGTTCACCTGATAGGTGAAGTCGGCGTTCAGGGTCAGGTCCTTGGTGAGGTGTGCGCGGATAAAGGCGGTGGCCTTGAGCTCGTCGTTCATGATGCGACGGCGGTCGGCCTGCTTCTGCATGGCGATGACACGGAAGTCGTTGCCGTCAATCGAGCCACTGGGGATGAAGAACGAGCCCCAACGCCAAATGTACTGGTACATGTTGTTGTAGGCCTCGGCGCGGTTCATGTTGCGGCGGTTGAATGTCATGCGTGCACCCACGGTCAGCCAATCGTTGACGTCGGTCGAGAAGTTGACGCTGGCGTTGTAGCGCTGGCGCTTGCCGGTGTTCCAGGGCATGAGGTCCTCCTTGCCGCTGTAGCCGAAGGCTGCGCGGAAGGTGGTGCGGCCGCTGGAGCCGTCCACACTCACGTTGTGGCTCTGCGATGGAGCAGCGTTCTGGAACCAAATCTTCTGGATGTCGAAGTCGGCATAGTAGAACGGTTGGTTGCCGACGAAGCGGTAGTCACCCACGTTGTTATCGTCGACATAGGGGCGCATCTCGCCGTAGCCAATCTTGCCGCCGTTCTGCTCTTTCCACTTCTCGGCATAAGGCAGCAACTGGTCGAAGTACATACCGAAGAGCTCGACCGATGCACCCGGCGACTGACGCTCCTTGGCCATGAGAGCGGCCTTGAGCTGTGTGGGCACGTCGGGGAAGTCGGGCAGATAGGTTGCGTGATCCCAAGCGAAGTTGTTGTCATAGCGGATGTTGATGCGGTCTTCCTTCTTACCGGTCTTGGTGGTGATGAGGATGACACCGAATGCAGCGCGCGTACCATAGATAGCGGCCGAGGAAGCATCCTTGAGCACACTGACTGTGGCGATGTCGGCGCCGTTGATCATTGACAGGTCGTCGACGGCCACACCATCAACCACGATGAGAGGATTGGACACGGCACCATTGCTGAGCGTACCCACGCCACGGATAGTGAGCGAGGGAGAGTCCTCGAGGCTACCGCTGTTGCTAATGACGCTCAGTCCGGGCACTGCACCCTGCAGGGCCTTGGCCACGTCCTGCTCGGGACGTGACGAGAGGGTCTTGTCAACATCGACCACCGACACAGCGCCGGTGAGGTTGACCTTCTTCTGCTGGCCGTAACCCACCACGACGACCTCGTCGAGCAGTGCGTTGTCCTCTTCAAGGACGACATTCATGCTTGCACCCTGGTCGAGTGTGACGGTCTTATAGCCAATATACGAGACTTGAATCTTGCCCTTTCCGGAAGTCTTGAGCGAGAATCGTCCGTTGACGTCGGTAGCCGTACCGCGTGTGGTACCTACCTCCAGTACACTGGCGCCGATGACGGGTTCGCCGTTCGCATCGGTCACCGTGCCTGTGACAGTGCTGGTCTGAGCCATGGCCACAAAGCCCACCCCCGAGTCCATCGATGTGAACCCTGCGGGAGCGCCGCAAGCCAGTGCCAGTGCAGCCAACAATACGCATTGTTTTTTCATAAGCACATGTTTTAGAGTTAGTAATTTATTTATTTTCGCTTTAGTTGTTTTCACAATAGCCGTTTCGCATTATGCAGCGTGCCTGCACGCTGTAAAAAATCGGGACAAAATTGAAGATATTTTTCGAATTGAGCAAATTTTTTAAAGGTTTTTTTTCGGCATACATTTTTTGGATCAGTTAAACCTTTGATTTTGGTTGGTTTCTGTTGAGTTAATCGACATTCTTGCTAGTTTGAAAGAGCTCAGTTGCGTAACGATTTGACACAGAAAAGCTGTACCACCCCACTGCTGAAAGCCGTAGTGTGTCAATTTGAAGCGCAAAAAAACCTTAAAAAATTTGCTTATGTTGTCAAAATTCTTCAATTTTGTAACTTGAAATGTGAAAAATCGGAAAGTATTTATTCGCTAATGACTGCAAATAGTTGTTAAACAACGTGATACATGGTATATTGCATAGCTGTCCAGAGGATTTTAGGAATGATTTGCCAAAGTTCTCGACACCTATTTTTACCCGAAGGGTAGGCAATTGTGAGCCAAATGCATGGCTTGGCGAATAAATGTGAAGGAAGGACTGCGGATAATTAATGATTGGTAACATAAATTTTGTTTCACTAAAAAACATGTGCGTATGAAAAAACAATGTGTATTGTTGGCCGCGCTGGCCATCGCATGTGGAGCTCCCGTGGGCATGACTTCGGTCGACCATTTGGGCTTCACTGCCATGGCGCAGGCCAACAGTGGCAAGGTGACCGGTGTTGTCAAGGACAGCAACGGTGAGCCTCTGATTGGCGTGACGGTCAAGGTCAAGGGCACCAACATCGGTACCGTGACCGACCTGAACGGAAATTATTCGATCAAGGCCGGTCCCAACCAGACACTTGAGTTCAGCTACATCGGCTATGACGCCATCTCGGTGCCAGCATCGCAGGCTGCGCTAGTGGTGTTGCTCAACAATGAGCGCCAGCTGGATGAGGTGGTTGTGACCGCCGAGTTTGGTATGAAACGTGTGGCCCGAACGGTGGGTTCATCGGTTCAGAATGTGAAGGCTAGTGACATTATCGAGTCGGGACGTACAGACTTCATTACTGCCCTGCAAGGACGTGTGTCGGGTATGAATGTCACAAGCACAAGCGGTGCCCCCGGTGCATCGACTCAAGTTGTGTTGCGCAGCGCCACTTCAATCTCTGGCAACAATCAACCATTATACATTGTTGATGGTGTGCCTATGAACAACACTACCTTTAATGCCGCCACGGGCTTTGCTGTGGATGACGACACATCAGGCAACAATGTGCGTAATGGCGACTTTGCTAGCCGTGGTAATGACTTCAACCCCGAGGACATCGAGAGCATGACGGTGCTGAAAGGTGCCGCTGCGGCTGTTCTATATGGTAGCGATGCGTCGAACGGTGCCATCATCATCACCACCAAGAAAGGCCGTTCGGGCCGTGCCCGCATCACCTACAGCAATCAGCTCTCATGGAGCAAGGCGTATGGCTGGCCCAAGATTCAGGAGAAATATGCCAACGGTGCATACGGTTCGACGAACTACTATTATACACGCGCCTTTGGTGGACTGTTTGACCATTCAATTCCCACCTATGACAACACCTCCGCCATCCTTCAGACGGGATTTATGCACCGCCATAATGTATCGGTTCAGGCTGGCAATGACAAAATGAGTATCCGCGCGAGCGCATCCTTCACCGACCAAGACGGTGTAATTAAGACCACCGATCTCAAGCGCCAGAATCTATCGGTGGCTGGTCGTGCTGAGATTAACAAATATATCTCGTTTGAGGGCAGCATGCAGTATGTACACATGACCAACACCAAGGCTCAGCGCTACACCGCCGGCCCTCTGTATCGTTCCTATCGCTGGCCACACGTCGACAACATGGCCGACTATATGGACGCAGACGGCATCCACATGCGTTACCCCGAGTACTACACCGACACTGATTTGCTCAATCCCTTATTCGCTCTGTACAAGAACAAGAACAACGATAAGACTGACCGCATCATCAGTGCCTTTACGCTCAATATCACCCCAATCGAGCACACTTATATACGCGGTCAGTTTGGTTGGGATGCGAGCACCTCGCAATATGAGTATGCCACTCACCCCTATTATCGTAGTTCTAACATTGGTTCGACCAATGGCGGAACATACAACTTGGTGAAATACAACACTAACGACCCAACAATCAACCTGCTTGCCGGCTACCAGAATGTTTTCTTCGGCGACAAATTCTCATTTGGTGTCCAAGTGGGTTACCACCAATTGGAGAATGGTGTGACAAGTTTGGCTTCTTACGGATCAAACTTCCAAGTGATTGACTTCTATTCGATCAACAACTGCGACCCAGCCACAGTGGTGAGTAAGAAGCGTGCCACCAAGCGCCGCATTCAGGCTATCTCAGGCTCTTTGGAATTGGGCTATGCTAATATGTTGTTTGCCAACTTCCGCTTCCGCAACGACTGGTCATCAACCCTGCCCAAGGACAACAACCACTTCTTCTATCCCGCAGTCGAGCTGTCGTGGATTCTGACTGAGCTCAAGCCCTTGAAAGACCTGGGCTGGCTCAACTACCTGAAACTCCGCGGCTCGTTTGCCCAAGTGGGTAAAGACGCTCCCGTGTTGTCAATTGATCCAGAGCTAGAGCCCACCGAGCTGACTGGCGGTGGCTACAAGTATGGTTTTACTGGTCCGAACAAGACACTCAAGCCTGAAATGAACACATCTTGGGAAGTTGGCGCAGAGGCCCGTTTCTGGAACAACCGCATCAACACCGACTTCACATGGTTCCACACTCACTGCGCCGACCAGATTGTCAAAGGTTTCCGTATGTCGTATGCAACAGGATTCGTGCTGAACAATATGAATGTCGGCACATTCAACACATGGGGTTGGGAATGGCACATCGATGTGGATGCAATTAAGACCCGCGACTGGACATGGAATATCGGCTTTAACGCTAGCCACACAAATAGCAAGGTGGTATATTTGCCCGAGAACCTGACAGAGTACTATGATGCTTACACCTGGAACTCTGGCAACATCCGCAACGGCATCGTGATGGGCGAGCCTGTCACCACAGTCACCGGCCGTGACTATCTGCGCAATGATCGTGGTGAAATTATCATCAGCCCAAGCACTGGTCTTCCCGTGATTGATACGCAATGGAAGGTGCTAGGTAATCGCGAGCCCAAATTGCGTTTCGGCATCACCACAGCTTTAACTTACAAAAACTTCCGCTTGAGCGCCATGTTCAGTGGCCGCTACCATGCTACAATGGTCAACGGTACATCACGCGCGTTGCTAACCGACGGTTTTGATGACTATTCGGTCAAGCTGCGTGAAGATGGCTACTATGTGTTCAATGGTGTTCTTCAAGATGGTAATGAGAACCCCTCCTATTATAAGGATGGCGACGTAATCCCTGCTGGCTACAGTGTTGGAGACGAAATTCCAGGAAGCTACAATCCTACTGTCAACAACATAGCTGTCCATCCATTCTGGGGTTCGGCCAACACTTTGTCGGCTCTGAACAATGACGCACCATGGGTACAAAAGAAAATCAACTATCTGCGCTGCCAAGAGTTGCGTTTGAACTACAACATTCCTTCGGCATTCCTCCAAAAAGTCACTCGCGGCATCATCCAAAATGCCAACGTCTACGTTGCAGGTAACGACCTGTTCACATTGACAAACTATAAGGGCTATGATGTCGTGGGCAACACTATGAGTGCTGCTGCTGGCGGTGTTGGAGGTGAAGGCATTGACTGCTGGTCTTTGCCCAGTCCACGCACTTACACTTTTGGTCTTAGTGTTACATTCTAATGTTTCATAGTTTTAATAGATGTATATTATGAAAAAACATTCTATATTCTTAATGATCGCATCAGTTGTCATGGCTCTAACTATGCTCAGTTGTGATGACTATCTGGATGTGAACCGCAATGAAGATGCCCCCGACTGGGTGGATGGATACCTCTATTTATCGGGTATCCAGCAGCAGTACCAGGGTTTGTATTGGGACATTCGTGCCGCAGGACCACTCACCCAGATGATGGGTACGACTAGCTACACCAACTTTGCCAACCACTACTACACTACTGGCAGCGATGCCGGCGGTGAGTTGTGGCGCATGGTCTATTGGAACCAGGGTATGAACCTGGAGAACATGATCAACCAGAGCCTCGAGGCAGAAGACTGGACTTTGGCTGGTATCGGCTATGCGATGAAGGCTTTCTCGTGGGATGCCCTGACCAAGTATCATGGCGAGTTGCCTATGAAGCAAGCTTTTGTCCCTGGCCTACTCTCTCACGAGTATGACTACCAAGACGAAATTTATTTACAAGTACGCGAATGGGCCAAGGAGGCAATTAAGTACCTCGAGATGGAGGACTCTCACAACTATGGCACCAAGATTTCGGGCAACGATCATATCTATGGTGGTGACAAGCAGAAGTGGATCAAGTTTGCCTATGCTGTACTGGTGCGCAATCTGGCCTCTTTGACCAACAAGAACGATTTCAAGGAGAAATATTACAATGAACTGGTGGATGCAGCTTCCAAGTCGTTCCAGAGCAATGCCGACAACGCTCTGCTCAAGATTGCAGCCGGAGGCAAAGATGCTCCTTACAGTGGCTACAACAACTTCTGGGGCTCAACGCGCGGCAACCTGACTCGCGTTTATTATCCCCATGAGTATGCGGTACAAATTATGACCGGTCGCATTCCCAAATATGATGCCAATGGCAACTGGATTGCTGTCGAGAATCAAGATGTCGCCAATTTGCGCTATGAAATCAGCGATAACCAGATTATCTGCGACACAACCGGCTTACCTGGCCATTTTGATCCTCGTCCTCTAGTCAAGTTTGGAACAAAGAGCGGCATGAAAGCCTACATCCTGACTGTAACAAAGCCTGGGAACTATGACGACCTCAGCGACGAGGGTAAAGACTCTGTCGACCATGCACTGGAATATAATGGCCGTCGCATCTACGCTACAACAATAGGCAATGCATTAGACAAAGCCAAAAAGTTAACGGAATATAACAAGTTGGTTGAGGGAGACCTAGCCCTCCGTGTCAATGAGAAAGACCTTGATATTCTCAAGAAATATGTATTCTTCGGCGGCACTTTCACTGGCACCCAAAGCTCATTCTTGAACAATAGTGCCATCGACCCTATTGGAGAAAATGATGCTAGCGTTCCCTCATTCTATGGCACTCCCTATTCACAATCAACTCTTGCTGAGGATCAACTGGGTGAAGGTCGTTGGATCTATCGCAACGACGCTCCTTACATTTTGACCACCTATAGTGAGATTATGTTTGACTTGGCCGAGGCGCATTTCAAGGCTGGAAACAAGAGCGAAGCTTTTGAGGCTTGGAAGAAAGCCGTCGCAGCCGACATGAGCTTCACCGCCTCTTTCATTGTTCCTGGTGAGTCTGTAGAAGCTAACCCCTGGCACTATGGCGATGTTGTCGATGCAGCTGACTTCAACACACTTGCTCAGGAGTATATTGAGGGCCCTTATGTCAATGGCTTGTCAATCAACGACTTCACTTTGTCGCACATCATGATGCAGAAGTTTGACCACCTTTTCCCTTGGGGAGCTCTTGAGGAGTGGGTCGACCAGCGCAAGTACTTGTATGACATTCAGTTCACTGGCGATTATCCAGGATACGATAATGGATGGGACTTGAGTTCAGTGAACCAGAAACGAGACGAAGATCCAACCAAGGTGTTCAAGGGCTTCTACCTCGCACCAGCACAGGTGCAGGGTCGGAAGGCGACTTACAACACATATAACAATGGCTCACCCTGTTTCCGTGTACGTCCGCGCTACAACTCTGAATACATGTGGAATATTCCCAACCTAGAGGTTTTAGCGCCAATTTCTGGTACTGCAGACAGCTATCAGACATCAATGCCTTGGTTCGCTTATCCTGGCGATCAACCACGCAAACAAGTCGTCGGTCCCAAGTAAGACTATGCGTCAGTAAATACAACAAATGGTTTAATTTAAAAAACAATGACAATGAAATATATTAAATTACTGGCAATGACCCTGCTGATGTGCTTTGTGGCTACATCATGCTCGGAAAAGGAACCAGATTTCAGCTGGAGTCCTGTCGATAATAGCAAAGCAAGGGTACAAGTGATGTATATGACGCCAGTTGCTTCGAATGTGGCCAACCGCATCTATCGCCTAGTCATCAATGACAAGGTGTACGAGAACAAAGGTGCTGCACTGATTAACAATTACAACGGAACCCCTGGTGGTCTAGCGTCTATCTTCTACGACGTGGATGCTGGACCTCTACATATCCAGATGTTCAAGCAGCCAGCCAACATGAAATATCAATACTCGGCAAACGGCACAGACTGGCACGCCACACGTAACGATGGTGACACGCAGATGCGATTGTCAAAGGACGGCGAAACTTGGACAGAAGCCGAGCCTATCGTCAACAACCGTTTAGGTTTGAAGAATTGGGATGATGCTCTTATCTATGACCAAACTTCACCAGCCGTCGAAGCTGGCAAGCACTATAGCGTGGTCGTGCATTTACTGGATAAGCAGCCAACAGTTATCGAACGTGGCGAAATTCCTTTAATTACCACATCAAACACAGCAGAGTATGCAGCAGTCCGCTTCTACAACTTCATGTTCGAGGACGGTGAGACACCCTACCCCAACAAGATTCAGTTGAGATTAAAGAATACCGAGACTGGTGTGTACGAGAACGTATGCGATCCAATTGGTTTTGGCGAAGCAACACCTTGGTTCACACCATCGGTGATTAAGACCAGCTACAACAGTTCTGGTTCACAGCGGCGTGATCTTGACCTTATTGTGGTAGACCCAGCTACTGGCGCTGAAATTGAGGCACTCAAGTATACGCGTTCCAACGGCAGCGAAGCGACCTTTACAGACTACTGGACATTGGCAATCGGCCGTGGCTACTCCTGGTGGCTGTGTGGAACTCGTGGCGCAACCACATTCCCGGTGCAGATAACCAACTGGACTTGTCGTTAATCGATCCAATCAACATGGGCAACAACCCTTACTAACATTTTGAATAACTGGCGGAAAAGGACTGGTACCTTTTCCGCCAGTTTCTTTTTTGCGCCAGCCTTCACGCGCGGCTGGCGACCGATTTCGCAATTCAACTGCCAGTCGGCCAACGACAGCGCAGCGTAACCAGCCTGACGCTCAACCCCTCCCCTCACCCCACCCCTGCCAGGGGAGGGGAAAAAGAGGGATCGGTGAAGAGTTACGAATCCACTTGCCATCAAAGGGACGGTTCTTTTGATGGTGTAGTGATAGACGGTGCTTTTGCATCATAAAAAAATATTTTGGAGGGATATTGGGCGATATGAAATTTTGTTTGCGAAAACTACGGCTAATTTAAAAAAAAGCCGTACATTTGCAAAAAATAAGCTGAATTGCACAATGGACACATCGACAAAGGGAATACTGAAACCCAAGGACATTGACGAACAGGGGAGATACTACTTTGTCCGTAAGGCTATGGATGCGGGCGATGTCGTGAGGCTGAAAAATGGTCTGTATGCCACAGAGGACACACTGGCTGACACGATGGTGGACGTGGAGTGTATCGTACCAGGCGGTGTGCTGTGCCTTTACTCGGCGTGGCAGCACTATGGGCTAACAACTCAGATACCGGGGTCAATCTATGTGGCGGTGGAGAAGCACAGGAAGGTGGTGGTGCCGGCATTTCCGCCTATCAAACTGTGCTACTGGGAACAGAAATACTATGAGATGGGCGTGATAGAGGCGGACGTGGCTGGTCATAGGCTGCGAATTTATGACATTGAGCGGTCGGTATGTGACGTGGTACGCTTCAGGAACAAAGTGGGCATGGACGTGATGACTGAGGTGCTGCGAGCTTACCTGGGCCGCAAGGACAGGAACATTGCGAGGCTGACGGAATATGCGGGAAAGATGCGCATTGCAACGATAATGGCTCAATACCTGAGTGTAATGGTGTGATTAAGGGTTAAGATTCATGGTTAATAGTTATGGCAGAAATAAAGAACTATGGGAAATCAAATAGGACTAAGCTGTTGAACCTGGCACGGAAGACGAAAGGGGTGGACTATAACCTGATTCTGCTCCGTTTTGTGCAGGAGAGGTTCTTGTATCGGTTGTCAATGAGTGCATACAGGGAGAATTTCTTCCTGAAGGGTGGTGCCTTGCTGTTTGCTCATGAGCGGTTTGCAGCGCGTCCAACTCGTGACATGGACTTTTTGGGCGACCATATCAGCCGTGACAAGGAGAACATCAAGCGCATTATGCTAGAGATAAGCAGCATAGCGTGCGAAGAGGATGGTGTTACATTTGAGTGCGGTGAGGATGATATATGGCTGGAAGATATTACCGTGGAGAAGGAGTATAATGGCACTCGTGTCCATATGACGGCACACATGGATACGATAGTGCAAATGTTTTCGATTGACGTAGGATTTGGCGATGTGATTGTGCCGCGTCCTGCCCAGCTGGACTATCCGCTGCTGATTGAGGGCTTGCCTGCAGTGAATGTAGAGGCATATTCGCTGGAGACGGTAGTGGCTGAGAAGTTCCAGACGATGATAGACCGCGCTACGATTAACAGCAGGATGAAGGATTTCTTTGATGTGTATACTATTCTGAAAGCGGACAAGGTGGACAATCAGTTGCTGAAGGAGGCCGTGGTTGAGGTGTTTGCCAATAGAGGAACACAGCCAGATGCGGAGCATGTGGTATTCAGTGACGAATTTGCACAAAACGAGGTTCGTCAGAAAATGTGGAATTCGTACCTGAAGAAGATAAAGTATAAGGATGAACTTCCGTTTAACGAGGTGATGAGCCTCATCAAGGAGCGGTTGCGAGAAATGTTGGGATGATGGACTATGGGACCTGGGCGGAAAAGGACCTTCCTTTTCCGCCAGGTTCTTTTTTGCGCCAGCCGGCACACGCGGCAACGACCGATTTGGCAGTTCAACCGCAAGTCGGCCAGAGTCGGCGCACACGCAACGGTGCAATGATGCCGCCCGCCCAACCCCAAAAACGCAAAAGATGTGAGCAAACATGCCATAAAACATTACCCGTGCAGCCACGGCTCACGGCACTTTTTCCGTCAGAAACGGGCGGTAAGTCATTTTTTTAGCCACTTGCCGCCCGTTTCTGACAGATAATCGCACGGCCGAAGCACCTTTTTAATCATTAATTGAAGGGAACTATGCCCACACCATCAAAGGGATTTTTCTTTTGATGGTGCGGTATGGATTTTGCCTATCAGAAAACCTCCGTCTAGTGTGTCACTGAAAGATGAAGCGAAAGATTTACAGCCAGTTACTCGCCTGGAAAGAGCAACATCAGGCAAGACCGCCATCTTGATCGATGGTGCTCGACGTGTGGACAAACACACTCGTTAACGACCGATTTGAGGCTCAACTTTAAATCGGCCACAGGTTGTGGCAAGGGGGCTTGCCAGTTTGCGCACAAAGCAGTAATTTTGCAGCGTGAACGCAACATGACTATGAATCTGCAACGAAAAGATATAGAAATCATGGCACCTGTGGGGTCGTGGGAGTCGCTGGTGGCCGCCCACCAGGGCGGAGCCGATGCCATCTACTTCGGCATCGAGGGGCTGAACATGCGCTCGAAGTCGAGCGTCAACTTCACCCTCGACGACCTGCACACCATCGCCCAATGGTGCCACGAGCATGGGATGAAGAGCTATCTCACGGTCAACACCATCGTCTATGACGAGGACATTGACTATATGCACCAGATTGTCGATGCTGCCCGTCAGGCACAGGTCAGTGCCATCATCGCCAGCGACATGGCCACGATCTTGTATGCACGGTCGATTGGGGTGGAGGTGCACATCAGCACACAGGTCAATGTGAGCAACAGCGAGGCAGTGCGCCACTATGCCCAGTGGGCCGATGTCATGGTTATGGCCCGCGAGCTGAATCTGGACCAGGTGCGGCACATCGCTGATGTCATCGATCGCGACCACATCACCGGCCCCCACGGCCAGCCGGTGCGCATCGAGATGTTCTGCCATGGTGCGTTGTGCATGGCCGTGAGCGGCAAGTGCTACCTGAGCCTGCACGAGACCGGGGCAAGTGCCAACCGCGGTGCTTGCCGGCAGATTTGTCGCCGTGGCTATATCGTCACCGATCGCGAAACTGGCGATGAGCTGGCCATCGACAACCAGTATATCATGTCGCCCAAGGACTTGAAGACCATACACTTTATTAATAAGGTGCTGGATGCTGGAGTGCGCGTGCTCAAGATTGAGGGGCGTGCCCGTGGGCCGGAATATGTGCGCACGGTGGTGAGTTGCTACAACGAGGCGCTCAACGCCGTCATCGACGGCACCTATGATGACGAGAAAATTGCGCAATGGGACCAGCGGCTTGCTCAGGTGTTCAACCGCGGCTTCTGGAACGGTTACTACCTGGGTCAGCGGCTGGGCGAGTGGTCGCACAAGTATGGCTCCAGTTCGACCCATGTCAAGGAGTACTGTGCCAAGGCCATCCGCTACTTCAGCAACCTGGGCGTGGCAGAATTCTTGATGGAGAGCGGCGAGTTGCATGTGGGTGATGACATCTTTATCCTGGGTCCGACAACGGGTGCCATCCCACTCACGGTTGAGGAAATCCGCGTCGACCTCAAGCCGGTAGAAAAAACGGTGAAGGGCGAGCATTTCTCAATCAAGACCGGCCAGAAGATTCGTCCAAGCGACCGCCTCTACCTCTGGCGTGATAAAGGCAAATGAAAAATATTCTTAAATTCTAGGTGCTAATTGCCGAAGTTTTACTACCTTTGCAGCGATTTATCTGAAAATGAGAGGAAACAATGGCTGGATTTAAGCTCAGACTCAGGTCATTGCCATTTGACACTCAGGTGTTTAACTATCATCTGGACGGCGATTTTTTCAACCAGGTTGAGGAGACCGAAGTTCGGAGTAGCAGTGTCGACGTCACTGTTGAGGTGACGCGTAAGACCGAGGATACCTATGTGTTGCAGATGGCGTGCAAGGGATGGCTCATCATCCCATGTGACCGATGCCTTGATGACATGAAGCTTGATGTCGACACCGACTATCGGGTGAGTGTTCGTCACGAGGGCGACGAGTTGGACGACAGCCGCGATGGCGTGCTGTTGGTTCCTGAGACTTGGACCGAGCTAGACTTGACCGAGATGATGCGTGACACGGTGCTATTGACCATCCCCATCGTGCACTGTCATGCCGACGGCGAGTGCGACCCCGAGATGATGGCCCGTCTCGGCGAGCATTGGGCAGACACCGAGCCCGCAGCCGACGGAGCATCAGCCGAGGCCGATGATTCGCTCACCGATGGTGAATCGGGCGATGCTGTTGACCCTCGCTGGGAGGCATTGCGCAAACTCAAAGACAATAACTCAAAACAATAAAACGAAATGGCACATCCTAAACGTAGACAATCCAAGACCCGTACAGCCAAGCGTCGCACTCATGACGTGGCTGTTGCTCCGACCATTGCACAGTGCAGCAACTGCGGTGCATGGCATGTTTATCACACTGTTTGCCCCGAGTGTGGCTACTATCGCGGCAAGAAGGTGATGGGCGACGAGGCAGCTATCTGATAGCGGCGCCACTCGAAGCACACTAGTGAAAACTTTTTGGAGTAAAACAACGCTTATCCTAAATATTGCTGCCTCAAAACACTTTATTTAGGATATTTGCTATTTATAGCGACTTTTAAAAACAGATCAGCTAATGCTATATGCAAGAATATCGGGCCTGGCATCGTATGTGCCCGATGACATTCTGGACAACGAACAACTGTCGCAAATGGTTGACACCAGCGATGAGTGGATCACCACGCGCGTGGGCATCAAGGAGCGCCGTGTGCTCAAGAAACCCGTTGGCTCGAGCTACATGGGCATCATCGCCGTCAATCGCCTGCTGGAGCAGACGGGTACCAACCCTGCTGACGTCGACCTGCTCATATGCGCCACCAGCAATCCCGACTATCGTTTCCCGTCGACTGCATCGATTATTGCCCACAACTGTGGCATCGAGCAGAAGGCTTACGCCTATGACATCCAGGGAGCCTGTGCTGGATTTCTGGTTGCGCTGCAGAGTGCTGCCGCCTATGTGCGCAGTGGCATGTACAAGAAGGTGATTGTGGTCAGCGCCGAGAAGATGACCAGCATGACCAACTATGAGGACCGCACGACGTGCCCGCTGTTTGGCGATGCTTCCGGAGCGATGCTTGTCGAGCCCACCGAGGAGCCCGTTGGCATCATGGACGGCATCTTCCACGTCGACGGCAGCGGACTGGAGCACTTGGTCTACAAGGCCGGTGGCTCGGCCATGCCCGCCACTCAAGAGACTGTCGCTGCCCGTCTGCACTACCTCTACCAGGAGGGCCGTGCTGTCTATCGTCACGCTGTGATGGATATGCTCACCAGCAGTCAGGACGTGATGAAGCGCAACAACCTCACAGTCGACGACATCCAGTGGTTCATCCCGCATCAGGCCAATCTGCGCATCATCGAGGCCGTGGGCAGCCGCTTGGGCATCGACGAGAGCAAGGTGATGGTCAACATCCAGAACCGTGGCAACACCAGCGCCGCTACCATCCCCCTGTGCATGGACGAGAAGCGCGACCAGCTGAAGAAGGGCGACAAGTGCATTCTCACCGCCTTCGGCGCAGGCTTCACATGGGGTGCCCTCTATGTCATCTGGGACCTTTGATTAGTGCTCAATGCAAGACATAAGAACACAAGAACATAAGCCTGTTGTTGCAGCACTTATGTCCTTGTGTTCTTGTGTCTTTAATATCAGTTCTTATGTCAATTGAGAAGAAACATCGTGCTGGGTTTGTCAACATCGTGGGCAACCCTAATGTGGGCAAGTCGACACTGAGCAACCGGCTGGTGGGCGAGCGACTGTCCATCATCACCAGCAAGGCGCAGACCACGCGCCACCGCATCATGGGCATCGTCAATGGCGAAGACTACCAGATTGTGTTCAGCGACACGCCGGGTGTGCTCAAGCCCAAGTTCAAGTTGCAGGAGAGTATGCTGGACTTCTCGACCGGCGCGTTGGTTGATGCCGACATCCTGCTCTATGTCACCGATGTCATCGAGTCGCCCACCAAGAACCAGGACTTCCTTGACAAGGTGGCCCGCGAACAGATTCCCGTGCTGCTGGTCATCAACAAGATTGACTTGCTTAAGGGCAACGACGACTTGCTGCAGATCATCGACCGCTGGAAGCAGTTGCTGCCTCAGGCCGAGGTCTTCCCGACCAGCGCCACCGAGAACTTCAATGTCGACAACCTGATGTCGCGCATCGTCGAGTTGTTGCCCGAGAGTCCGCCCTACTTTGGCAAGGATGCGCTCACCGACCGCAATAGCCGCTTCTTTGTCACCGAGATTATCCGTGAGAAGATTCTTCTCACCTACGACAAAGAGGTGCCCTATGCCACACAGGTCATCGTTGAGAAGTTTGACGAGAGCGACACGTCGATTCACATCATGGCGGTGATCTATGTCGAACGCGACAGCCAGAAGGGCATCATCATCGGGCATCAGGGTGTCAAACTCAAGCACGTGGGCATCGATGCCCGCAAGGACATTGAGCGCTTCTTTGAGAAGAAAGTGTTTCTCCAGCTCTATGTCAAGGTCGAGCGCGACTGGCGCAACCAGGAGAACAAGTTGCGCGCCTTTGGCTACATAGACTAATTCAATCCCTTAAACTCCCAGCATGAGGTTGACGATGGTATTGATATCGGCCACGTCAACCTTGCTGTCGTTGTTCACATCGGCCCGGCCGGGATAGTCGCTGGCTTGGGCTGTGCCCAGCATGATGTTGATGATGGCATTGATGTCGGCCACGTCAACATTTCCATCGCTGTTCACATCGCCAATAATCGCAGTGCCAGGTTCGTCGGTGTCGCCGGGTGAGAAGTAAGCCACGCCACCGCGCACCTCCATCTTGATGTATGAGGGCTTGCTTGCCGGGCGGGCGAAGTAGGGTCGGGTGGCATCCTGGTCGAGCGAGTAGACGGCGCGGATGTGATAGGTGCCTTCGGCTAAGCCAGCCGGCACAGTTAGGGCTGCCTCATCGTCGGCCGAGTAGGTGGCGCCAATCTCGGTGCCAGTGGCGTCGACGATGTACTGTGCATCGACCACAGTGCTTTCATCTTCGGTGAGAATCTGTATCCCCCACCAAGGCGAGGTAAAATCGCCCTGGCCCAGGAAGGTGACCCCCTCCATGACAAAGGGTGCATCGCTGCCCACTGCAGCTTGCTGGACAGTCATGTCAAATCCAATCATATATCCCGTGAGTGGCCTTGCGACATCAGTGCTGGTGCCGTCACGGTCAGGACGTGCACCCAGGATGGCTTGTTGCCAGTTGGTGAAGTTGCAGTTGCTGCGTCCCGAGTCGAGTAGGCTGGTGGCGAAGTATCCGTCGTAGTCACCTCCCCAGCCCCAGTTGATGTGGAACATGCCATTGGTGTCATATCCGTCGATGACAAAGCAGTGCCCCGATGGGGGTGCATATTCGGTCTCCTGTGTGCTTCCGCCATAGATGATGGGTAATGCTTGGTCGAGGTCGGCGCGCAGCATGTCGTCCCACTCGTCGGCCGGATAGAAGTCACGTAGATATAGGTCCAGCCCCTTATCATAGCGGAAAAACTTCTTCAAGGCTGTGGCCGCATCATAAATCTGTGCTCCACTGGCCTGGACCCCATATTGCATGTTGACCGCCACGCCGCAGTGGTAGCACAGTGTGGCCACAGCTGTGGCTGTAGCGCTGCTGCTGTAGCTGTCGCGCATGCTTGCCCACTGATAGGTCGTTGTGCCGAAGTTGGCCGAGTAGGTGGTCTCGGTTGTCGCAGTCTCGTTGCCGTTGGTGCAGAGCCACTTGTAGCTGTTGGCTCCCTCACCCATTGTGGGCCACTGGTGCTTGCGCATGACCTGTGCCATGGCCAGTGCTACGCAGCCCACCATAGGCTTGCGTGTGCCCAGCGAGAAGCGTGACGATGGAATCTCCTCGTTGTAGGGTGCGCTCTGCTTCCAGGTCGATGTCATCAGCGGCGCGACGCTGGTGGCCACCTTCTGCGGCTTGCGTGCAGCCTCGGGGTGCTCGCGCAGTGCTTGCAGCTGGCGCTGGTATTGCGCCATCCACCAGCGCACGTCATCAGGCATGGCGGATGGGTTGAAGTCCCCCTGGTCGCTGTAGGCCAGCACGGGCATCGTCCGGTCGTCGCCACTGACGACGACAAAGCCGGCTTGTTCGCCGCGGTCGAACACATAGTAGTCAACCTCGCCACGTGGTGACAGGGCTTGGTGCGCCAGAGCTAGCGTGGCGTTGCTGGTTGCGGGCATGTGCCGTGTGGGCGTGTTGACAAACTGTGTGGCTATGGCTAGTGCCTGTTGCTCGGTGATGGTCGCCGATTGGGCTTGCGGACCGATTGTGGCCGTCAGGACCACTATGGGCAATAATTTCTTCATTGGATGCTGGGGTTCTCGTATTGTTTGGGCTGCAAAGTTACCTATAATTTGTGCAAGTGGCATGGGGCTTGCGCGTTAATTATCGTGAATATCTTGCACAGGTGTCAGAATGGTGCTACCTTTGTCCTATTCGAACAATATTATAGCTTCCAACCATGGCAAAGATTAAAACCATCGGACTGTTGACCTCGGGCGGTGACGCCCCAGGCATGAACGCAGCCATCCGTGCCGTCACCCGCTCGGCCATCTTCAGCGGTTTCAAGGTCAAGGGCATCTATCGTGGCTATCGTGGCCTGGTGACCGACGAGATTGTTGAGTTCAAGACCCAGAATGTGAGCAACATCATCCACCACGGCGGCACCATCCTCAAGACCGCGCGATGCAAGGAGTTCACCACGTTTGAGGGACGTCAGCAAGCCTACGACAACATGCGCCGCCACGACATCGACGCGCTGGTGGTCATCGGTGGTGATGGCTCGTTGACCGGAGCACGGGAGTTTGCTGCTGAGTTTGACGTGCCCATTGTGGGCCTGCCCGGCACCATCGACAACGACCTCTATGGCACCGACCACACCATCGGTTATGACACGGCATTGAACACAGTGATGTGGTGTGTCGACCGCATCCGCGACACGGCCAGCAGTCACGAGCGCCTGTTCTTCATCGAGGTGATGGGGCGTGATGCCGGCTTCCTGGCATTGAATGGCGCCATTGCCAGTGGTGCCGAGGCTGCCATCATACCCGAGATCTCGACCGAGGTCGACCAGCTTGCCGAACTCATCGAGAGCGGATTCCGCAAGAGCAAGAACTCGAGCATCGTGCTGGTGGCCGAGAGTCCCATCACGGGTGGGGCCATGGGCCTGGCCGAGCGTGTGCGCAAGGAGTATCCGCAATATGAGGTGCGTGTCACCATCCTGGGGCACCTGCAGCGTGGCGGCTCGCCCACGGCTCGCGACCGCATCTTGGCCTCGCGCATGGGTGCTGCGGCCATCGACGCACTGCTTGAGGGGCAGCGCAATGTGATGATTGGCGACTCGAACGACGAGATTGTGCTGGTTCCCTTCGGCAAGGCCATCCGCAAGAACAAGCCCATCGATCCCACACTGGTCGAGACCCTGCGCCGCCTCAGCATTTAGGCAGTGACACAGTCATTTGGTATTTTAGGCAAATCCCCAACCCGTTAGAAGGGGGGAATTATCTACATAACCACGCGAAGCGACTATTATTTATGCTCCGCGCGGTTGCTTTTTGCTTCGCGTAATTCGCAGTTTCTATGATTTAACGCGAAGCGTGAGATGCTGAATTCAAGTTTCTGAAGTATCAGAAACTTGAGGTTAAAAGGGTTAAGGGTTAAAGGTTAAGGTTGGGCAGGCAACCTTGAAGTGAAGCTCACAAATCTTGTGCAAGCTCATCAAGTCGACCGACCTGACAGTAGCACAGATTGCCGACCGCCTCAACTTCGCATCATCGCCGTCGTTCTGCAAGTTCTACAAGCGCATGCGCGGATATGCCCCGCTGGCGCTCAGCAAGCAATAACCGCCTGCTGTCAATGCATAGTGAGGTGTGCACTGCCAGTAGCGAGTGGAGGGCATTATGAGTTATGAATTGTGAATCGACTGCAAGATGCCCTTGAGGTGGGCGATGGCCACGCCATAGTTGGTGATGGGGACACCTTGCACCTGGGCTTGGCGGATGCGCGAGAGCATGTAGCGGCGATTGAACATGCAGGCGCCGCAATGGATGACGAGGTCGTAAGAGCGCAGGTCGACTGGGAAGTCGCGCCCTGCCACCACATCAACTTGCAGCGACGGCCCCACACGCTTGCGCAGCAGGGCTGGTATCTTCTCGCGACCGATGTCCTCGGCCAGCGGGGCGTGGGCGCATGCCTCGGCAATGAGCACGCGCGACTGTGGCGTGAGCCGGTCGATGGCCCGTGCTCCATCAATCATGGCATCGAGGTCGCCCTTCCAGGCGGCCATCAGGATGGAGAACGACGTGAGGCGACTGCGGGCCGGTTTGAGCCGATGCACCTGTTCAAACACCTGCGAGTCGGTGATGATGAGCGCTGGAGGCTCGCACAGGGCAGCCAGCGAGTGCTCCATCTGGTCGGGGGTGCAGCAGGTGATGGTGCAGCCGTTGTCCAGCAGGTCGCGGATGGTCTGCACCTGTGGCAAGATGAGGCGCCCCTTGGGTGCCTGACGGTCCTGCGGCATGACCAGCAGCACCGAGTCGCCGGGTTGCACATGCTCGCCGGTGATTGATCGCTCGTCGTCATGGCTCTGGGCCGTCTGAGCGATGGCCTGGCGCAGGGCATTGATGCCCTGGCACGTGGCCGTGCTCACCAGCACGGGGTTGACACCCAACTTCAGCTGGATGCGCTGGGCCACGTTTTCGGGTTGCGACAGGAGGTCTACCTTGTTGAGCACCACGATGACAGGCACGTCGCATTGCCTGATCAGCTGCAGCCACTGCTTGTCGATGTTCTCGGCCTCGCCATCCAGCACCAGTAGAGCAACATCGGTCTGGTCAAGCACCTTGCGTGTGCGCTGGTTGCGCAGGATGCCCACGACACCCTCATCGTCAAAGCCTGCCGTGTCGATGAGCAGACAGGGCCCGATGGGGTGAATCTCGATGGCCCGTTGCACAGGGTCGGTGGTGGTGCCAGCCACATCGGCCACAATCGACACCTGCTGCCCGGCTAGGGCATTGATCAGACTCGACTTGCCGGCATTAGGACGACCCACCACGGCAAAACGCGGGATNNAGCATGTTGATCAGACTCGACTTGCCCACATTGCGGCGGCCATAGATGGCGATGTGCAGCCGCGAGCCTTGGGGCGTGGCATTAAAACCTGAAGTCGCGTTGTCCATTGGCTATGTCGTTAAGACGGCGTGCGGCCAAGTCGCGGATGCGCTCGTTGGGCAGCAGCTGCAACTCCCGGGCTATCATGGCCTCGCCCTTCTGCCGTGTGGCGGGCGACGCGTAGTCCTCAAGATACTCCTTGAGTGTGAGCATGGCATTGGGCGTGCAGCAGTGGCTGATTTTGCCGGCCTTGACCAGCGTCATGAAGCGGTCGCCGGTGCGTCCCTCGCGGTAGCAGGCGGTGCAGAAGCTGGGCATCATGTCGATGTCGAGCAGCCAAGCGATGATCTCGTCGAGCGTGCGCTGGTCGCTCACATCGAACTGTGCCGTCTCGTCGTGCCGCTCCTCGGTGGTGTAACCCCCCACACTGGTGCGCGAGCCGCCGCTGATCTGCGAGATGCCCAGTTCGAGCACGCGCTCACGCACACGCTTGCTCTCGCGCGTCGAGATGATCATGCCGGTGTAGGGCGCCGACAAGCGGATGATGGCCACGATGCGGCAGAAGATTTCGTCGGGCAGCACATCGGGGAAGTCGTCGAGCGAGATGTCGTCGGCCGGACAGATGCGCGGCACACTGATGGTGTGCGGCCCCACCCCGAAGCGCGCCTCCAGATGCTCGGCGTGCATCAGCAGGCCCACCAGGTCGTAGCGATAGGTGGTCAGTCCATAGAGCACACCGATGCCCACATCGTCGCAGCCGCCTTGCATGGCGCGGTCCATGGCTTCGGTGTGGTAGCAATAGTTGCTCTTGGGGCCTGTGGGGTGCAGAGCCTCGTAGTTGGCCTTGTTGTAAGTCTCCTGGAACAGGATATAGGTGCCGATGCCGGCCTCGTGCAGACGGCGATAACTGTCGACGTCGGTGGCGGCGATGTTGACATTGACACGGCGAATGGCGCCATTGCCCACGCGCGTGTCATAGATGGTCTTGATCGACTCGATGATATAGTCCAGCGGGTTGTAGACCGGGTGCTCGCCGGCCTCGACGGCCAGGCGCTTGTGTCCCATCTTCTCCAGCGCAATGACCTCCTGGCGTATCTCGTCCTGGGTCAACTTCTTGCGTGGGATGGTGTGGTTCTTGCCATGGTAGGGGCAGTAGACGCAGCCATTGACGCAGTAGTTCGACAGATAGAGTGGGGCGAAGAGCACGATGCGGTTGCCATAAAGACGTTGTTTGAGCTCGCGTGCCAGCTGCATATATTGTTCCACCAGGTCGGGTTGGTCACACTCGAGCAGCACAGCGGCCTCGCGGTGGGTCAGGCCGTGGCATTGTGCGGCCTTGTTGATGATTTCCTCAATCAGGGCTCGATTGCTGCGGTTGCGGGCAGCATAATCCAGGGTTTCCAGTATTTCGGCATCGTCGATAAATTCCTCGGCGTGCGCTGACTTGGGGTCGTACATATCTTAGTTAATAGTTGAAAGTTATTAGTTAGTTATCGAGCACAGACCAAGCAACAGGGATGTTGCTTAGACGCTGCAAAATTACACAAAAAAATATTGACACTCAAATAAATGTCTGATAATTTCAATTCATCACCGAATCACCCCTTTTCACGGGCTACGCGCTTCTGGCGCAGGCGCGAGCGGGTGGTGCGCAAGGCACCCTCGCTAACGCCCAGGATGTGAGTCATCTCGTCGTCGGTCTTGCCCATGTCTTGCAAGATGAGGAACAGGCGGTTGCCGGGCGACAGACGCGTGTAATCCCGCTCGAGCTGCATCATGAACGCCAGGTTGACCACTTTGTAATACTCAATGAACTTGAGCAGCTGCTCCTTGCTCCATGTCACCACCGACTCACCCGACACGACACGCTCATACAACGCTCGCCCCTCGCTGAGTTGGGCTGTCTGCTCAGCTTGAATCGTATCAATCTTTTGTTGCAACGTGCGCACCTCGCGGGTCACATCCTTGCCCGAACTTTGCAATTGCTCAATCTGCCGCTGGTAGTCGCTGATGAGCACCTGGTCGCGCATCATCCTTTCCTTAGCACGGTTGGTGCGTCGGATGTGATAGATGATGCCAGCGGCAATGAGCGCCAGCACAGCCAATGCCACGACCAGCGACCACATCATGAATCGGTCGAGCTTGCGCCGCTCCACCTCCTTGTCAAACTTCTTTTGAATGGTCAAAACCTCGGTGGTGCGCATCTGCTCAGCCAGACTGTCTTTCAATTCCAACATGTGAGCGGCAGCATCGGCTGTGCCACGATAGTCGCCGGCATCATACATTTTGTTAGCCATCGACTGAAAGGCCGCGAAACGATCGCGCAGGTCGGTCGTGCATAGAGCCCTGTTCCATAGCGAATCGGCTAGGGCATGATTGCCACGAACATAACTAATCTCGGCAAGCCGCAAGTCGATAAATGTTTGAGGATGTTCGGCCCTTGCTTTCTCCAAATAAGCTTCCGCACTATCCAACTGGTTGTTATTCAGACAGATTACCGCCAGATTACCCAGGGCATGAGAGCGGTTCTGTGGAGACATCTGACTCAAAAGCGAGACACTACGTTTGCTGTACTTGAGTATGCTGTCAGGCTCTTGACGTACCATGTAAAGCACCAACAGATGATTGTAGGCATAGGTCATCTGGTGCGGGTCACCACTATATTCGGCACAGGCTAGCGTCTTATAGGCATATTCCATGGCCAGGTCGTAGTTGCCCGAGTAGTAGTTGAGTGTGGCCAAGGCTTCGTATGCCTGGTAGGACAAGCGAAAGTCATTGATTTGCATTAGGTTATCCTCGGCGAGTTTGAGCCAGGTCGAGGCCTTCTCGTGCTCATGACGCTGCTTCAGCAGATACTTGCCTTTGCTCAGACAGGCCCTCACCAGGTTGCGCTGATCACCGGCATTCTGATAGTAAGCGATGCAGCGGTTCAGCACCGAGTCGAATGGCTCCTCGAAGTGCAGCGAGTCTTTTATGCCCAGCTGGCTGAGCTCGCATTTGAGGACATCATAATACATCCTCTCGTTCTCTCCGCTGAGTTCGTCTGGGTCAACCTGCTCGAGCATATAGTAAGCCGAGTCGTGCAGCGACTGGGTCATCAGCGAGTCGACAAGCACCAGCTGCCGCCATTGCGGCCCGTGCGAACACGCCACCACCGCCGCAGCAACCGACACCAACAATATTACGAAAGGCAACTTCTTCATGGGGGACAAATGGTTATGACAAACTGTTCTCGTTCATTAAAAAATCATGGATGTTCATAAATACGATGCCATTGTTGTCCAAATAGCGGCTTATGGGTTCTTCTGTGATTACAAATTTCTGAAAATTGTCATCAATCAATCTGAGTGACCGAATCTCTTGTTGGAGTTTCTCTTCGGTTGGCAATCGCAAGGCCGATTGGATGTAGTACCGCTTGCTCCCTTGGTTGCACACAAAATCAACTTCCATTTGCTTGCGCTGACTGACACCGTTCTCATTTTTTGTGTTATGGATGATTACACCAACGTCAACTTCCAGACCTCGCATCCGAAGTTCGTTGAAAATAAGGTTTTCCATCAGATGAGTCACTTCAAACTGCCTAAAACCGATACGGGCATTTCGCAAGCCTAGGTCGGTGAAGTAATACTTAGCTGGTGTGTCTATATAACGTTTCCCTTTGATGTCATAACGGATAGATTTTTCAACAAGAAAGGCCTCTTGTAGGTAATTCAGATATAACTTGATGGTTTGATGAGTAATTTTGCTATGTTTGACAGATGCAAATGTTCGCTCAAGCTTTGAAGGGTTTGTCAGTCCACCAATTGAAGAGGCTAGTACATCAATCAGTTCACTCAAATCATCATCATTTTTTATCCCATAACGTTCTTTAATGTCTGTGAGATATACTTTAGAAAAAAGCGCCTTCAGATAATCCTTTTTTTGTTCTATATCGTCCATGAGAGCAACTTGAGGAAGGCCTCCATAAAGGAAATATTCTTCAAAAGCGGTATTTCGATTTGATTGGGTGGGCATAAATTCACGAAAGGTCAATGGTGTGACTCTTATTTCTTCACCACGTCCACGAAACTCGGTGATAACATCATTTGAGAGAAATCTTGAATTACTCCCTGTTACATAAAGGTCAGCATTGTCAATCTTAAGGTAACTGTTTAATACGTCTTCAAACTCGTTAACCAACTGAATTTCATCAATTAAGATGTAATACATCTGGTTGTCTGTCATTTTGTTGTCTATATATTGCAGCAAAGCGTCAGGGTCGCGGAGATCTTTATTGCGTCTATCTTCCAAATCTATTTTGATGATGTGGCTGTTCTCTATGCCTTCGTCATTCAAGTGTTGAACGAAGAGTTTGAACAATAAAAAAGATTTGCCCGCGCGACGAATGCCAGTGACAATTTTAATCATGCCATTGTGCTTGCTGCGCACCAGCTTTTGTAAGAGAGTATCACGTTTAATAATCATGTGCCGTTAATTACTTTTTGTGCGTAAATACGCTATTTTCGGTTGCAAAATTAGACATTATTTTTTATTGCTACAAATATTTCATTTACTTTTTTTGCGTATTTACGCAACATTTGTGCTAGTTGAGCGAGAGACAAAATAAGTCTCACGCAGATAACGCAGATCCGGGGGTGGAGTTCACGACACCCTCGAATCTGCGGAATCCGCGTGAGACTCGAGGAAACGAGTGTTACAAAACGAGGGGTGTTTTGCAATTTCACAATGTCTCAAGGTATTGCTATTCAGTTTGTTGAGAATTTGCAACTTGTAACAAGCCCACGAAAAAAGTTGCCAAAAAATTTGGAGGCCAATAGAAATGTCCTCAACTTTGCATTGCCCGAAGGTCATTCGCACGGTGACTCGGAGGGCATCAGTCTAACACTTAAAAACAACCAAAGCAATGAAACGAAAACTTTACCTGACAGCCATGCTGCTCATGCTCGCCATGCTAAGCAGCGCAAGCACCATAAACAACAAACTGTCAAGCAAGCAGCTTGATCAGAGTCAGTTAACACGCATTTACATTCCCACAGCATATAACAATGATGTTAAGGCTGAGATGCTATATCCAACCAGATGCCTTCTAGCAGCAGACAAGGCGTCATCTGACAATGTTAGAATCTTGGTCAAACGGGATTGTAATAATGATCAGCTCTATATATGGACATATTACTTTATGGACGAACAAATGAACAGCTATGTCTATAATGGTGGTTCTGGGGGAGGGGGCTATCTCACCTTACCTAAAGGTGTATATGACGTAGCGGCTACTTATATAGCAGATGCAACAAAGCAATATTTTGTTGTTATTCATGAGCAAGTATCGATTAACAACGACACAACTGTCTCAATCAATCCTGCCGAAGCGACCGTACACATCCAGTTTGAACCGCATCTGCCAAATGGTGAAAAGTGCTATCCCGAAACTCGCTTTCTGGACGACAATGGCGGGACGACACTTGTCAGTGAAGGTAATGTTGCTGCGCCATTTTTCTCTTCAAAAATCATTTTTAAAGATGGCACATTTTTCACGGGTTTAGCTAGTTTGTGGGCATATACTTTAACTGGTCAAAAAGAGTGGGATTATACACACTTTCAAGACATCCATATCAATGAGGTGAGTAATCGCTTTAAATTCTGTTGCAGCATGAATTTTGCTGATTATGAATATAGTAATAACTTCTATACAGTAGACTTTGAGGTTTCGTCATGTAAAGACACCATTGTAGCTAATCAAGCTGAAGACTACTTGCTGTATGAGAAACTCTTCAAACAAACACCCTATGGCATTGAAAATCGCCCAGGGCTGAATGCGGGATCACTTGTTAGAGTATATAGCGAAAAAACACCTGGAGTATTCGGTGGCACAGATGTCTGCTATGCAGGCAACTGGACTCTTGCTGAAAACGAGCCTGTCAAATACTATATCTGCAACAGTCATGAAGACACTTCTCCCTTAACAACGTTTCTCTTTGCGAGAGTTGGCGACATGCCTACCCCGTGGGATCCTAATACAAACTTTTGTACCATAGACATGCCTATCACGCTGCGAGATGGACAGTTTTTCCACGCAAACCTAGGGTTGTTTGCATTTGGCGAGGATGATTTGTGCCCCGCACCCGACACTCGTGACGGTTACTCATATTACCATCCGTGGACCGAATGGGTCGCGCCATTCTCATACCCCATTGAGAAAATGAAGACTGTTTCAGGCAATTCATGCCCGATACTCGTTCCTGCAGTGAGTAGCCGGCTAGACGAAGAGCGAAACCTCGCAAATACTATATACTGTGGAGGATATAGCATTGGACGCAATGGTGAGCTGCGTGAGACCGACATGATTGCATCCCACACCAGTGTGAAAGTTGATGGTGCAATGTTTGCAGACGTCAATGGAGTGTTCCCGTACAACTGGACGAAGAATGAAGCCAGCCAGGGTATTGTTGATATCACAGTTACAGATGAGAATGTCGATGTAGACGGAATACCAGGAAGAAACATAACGATAACTCATTTTGACATGGCAGCCGATGACAACACCCCCCCATCGTTGAAAATGCTCGATTTTCGTGATGCGGAGGATAACGTGATTGATCGCTTTACTACAGCCAATGAAGGGACATTGCAGTTTTACTGTGGCGACTTTAACGCTAAACTAATCGAAGGAGTGTATCTGCGGTATTTTGATTGCAACGGCCTCGCCAGTATAGAAGTCTCTTACTCACCATACCAGGCTGAAGAATGGACTGCACTGGACGTAAGTGAGATTACTGAATTTTACAGCGATTACATGGGATTCTTCTACGCTGGCTCGCTGGCATCGGTCAACCAAACGAGTGAGAACGGGTGGTTTGACCTGAAGTTCCGTCTGGTGGACGAGGCGGGCAACTGGCAGGAGCAGACGCTGAGCCCCGCCTTCCGCATCGACGCCCTGGTGCAGAGCGCCGTCACCGAGGTCAAGACCGACCACACAGCGACAGATACTGCCATCTACAACCTGGCTGGCCAGCGCATGCACGGCGACCTTAACTCGCTGCCCCACGGCATCTATATCGTCGGCGGCAAGAAGGTAGTGAAGTAGTGCAGCACTCAACCTTGTGGCGCAAAAATGGGAACAATGGGTCTGACCATTGTTCCCATTTTGTCGTTCACAGATAACACTGATTTAATAGAGAACAATCCAATTAATCCAATGCCACTATAGACAAAAATATATCTTCGCCAATATGCTTGAACAAGCGACCCCACTGGCTCTTTCAGCCCTTCAATAAAATGCTCTATCACCCCATCACGGCCTATATACTGCACTGGCCGATTTACCAAAAGTGGGCTGTAACAAGGTGCTATTGAATGCTGCCCGGAGGCGGACGGCACAGGAGTGCCGTCCCTACACAGCCACCCAACAGCCAGCTCGTCTTAAAGTTTTAAATCTTTAGAAACTTGAATAAAGAGTCCACTTGAAAAAGCCCAAAAGTGCTGCTTAAAGACGAGAAAGACATAAAAACACAAAATTATCAGCATCCTAACACGCATGATATCAATGCGTTATGACTATGTTATATGTCTTTATGTCTTTGTTGTCTAAAATCAGCCACTTTTTAAAGTGGACTCAATAAGTTGCGATCAGTGCGGGGCAAAGGCGGATGAATTGTGGTCGCCGCGAGACCAGTCGATGTGGTAGCCGATGGTGTGGAGTTGTGCCTCGAGCTGGCGCAGGCCCTCGGCAGCCTCGGCGCCAGCGCTGGCCTTGCCGTCGTAGAGGGCGTAGTTGGCACGCTGGTCGGCAGGCGACAGGTTGGGCATCACCACATTGGCTCCGGCCAGTATGCCTTGCAGACGGCCCTGTGGCGACAGGGTGGCCAGCGCTGTGGTTGACGGAATGAGTGCTGTGGGCAGCATCAGTCTGATGATGCTATAGAGCCGCGTGGTCATGTCGACGGTGCCGTTGGGCTGGTCGCCCAGTGGGGTGTCGTGCTGGGCGATGAATGGTCCCAGTCCCACCATGTGTGGCCGGAACTGTCCGATGAACTGAACATCCTCAACCAGATGAGCAATTGTCTGCCCTGGGCTGCCCACCATGATGCCCGTGCCCACTTGATAGCCCAATTCCTTGAGCCAATCGAGGCATTGCAGACGTTGTGCCAGGCTCATCTCGGCCGGATGCAGACGTGCATAGTGTGCAGCGTTGTGTGTCTCATGACGCAGCAGATAGCGGTCGGCGCCGCACTGGCGCCACAGCGCATAGACCTCACGGCTGTGCTCGCCCAGCGACAGGGTGATGGCACAGTCAGACCAACGTCGGCGCATGTCGCTGACAATGTCGGCCACCCATTGGGCGCGCTCGTCGCCCCACTCGCCGCCCTGCAGCACAAAGGTGCGGAACCCCAACTGATAGCCCTGTTCGCAACAGCCCATCACTTGCTCAGGTGTGAGCGTGTAACGATCGACATGGCGGTTGCTGCGGCGGATGCCGCAGTACAGGCAGTCGTTGCGGCACACGTTGGACAACTCGATGAGCCCCCGCAGATAGATGCCGGTTCCATATTGCTCCTGTGCCACAGCACGGGCACGTCGACACAGATAGCCGACCACCTGATGGTCGTTGGTGGTGAGTAATGCTGCCAGCTGGTCATTGTCCAGGCGGTGATTGGCCTCAAGAATGTCGACAAGTGTTTTCATCAGCACAAAGATAGACATTTTTGGCAAGCTGCAGCGAGATGCGTCATTTAAATATGGTTAAATGTCGTTGTTGTTAACGATTGAATGACTACTTTTGCACTCAGTTATGGAAAAAATCGAACTCATCAACACGCTTCCACAGGTGTTTGCCGGTCGCGATCGGGTTCCCAGCCAGGTGTGGCAGTGCGACCTGAGCATCGAGCGTGGGCAGCACTACCTGATTGTCGCTGAGAGCGGCACCGGCAAGTCGTCGTTGTGTGCCTATCTGTATGGCTACCGTGTGGACTATAGCGGCACCATGCGCTTCGATGGTCGCGATATCCGCTCGCTCACCGTCGCCGAATGGTGCCAGGTGCGGCAACGCCACATTGCCTATCTGCCTCAGGAGATGCGCCTGTTCCCCGAGCTCACGGCCATGGAGAATGTCCAACTCAAGAACCGCCTCACCAGCCACAAGACCGACCGCGAGATTCTTGACTGGTTTGAGGCGCTGGGCATCCCCGATAAGGTGCACAGCCCTGTGGCCAAGCTCTCCATCGGCCAGCAACAGCGCGTGGCTATCATCCGCACGCTGTGCCAGCCGGCCGACTTCATCCTGCTCGACGAGCCGGTGAGCCACCTGGATGACGCCAACAACCGCATCGTTGCCGACATGGTGCAGGCCGAGGCTCAGCGCCAGGGAGCCGGCATCATCGCCACCAGCGTAGGCAACCACCTGCAGCTTGAGCAGTTTATAGTTAAAAGTTTATAGTTAACTCAAGTAGTTAAGTAGTTAAATGGAGCTACTAACAAAATGAAGAATGTATAATGAAAAATGAATAATGCAGCCTGGCTGATTACGCGGGGTGCCGCGTGAACTGCCACCATCATGTAATGGCTTTACTACTTTACTACTTTACTACACTACTACTCTACTACTTTAGAAAGTTAAATAGCTAAAAGTTATGTTGTGGAGATTATTGCGTACGCACATCAGTGCGTCACAACTCATAGGGTTCTCGCTCGCCAACTTGGTGGGCCTCACCATCGTCATCCTGGCCGTGCAGTTCTATCGCGACGTTCAGCCCGTGTTTGACGACGAGGAGTCGTTCATCCGCAAGGACTATCTGGTCATCACCCGCAACGTCACCAGTGCCGGAGCCATGATGGGCGGTACCAGCGAGTTCAGCGACCAGGACATCGCCGACATTGAGTCACAACCCTGGTGCCGCCAGGTGGGGCGTTTCACCAGCAGCGAGTTCTCAATCAACGCCACCATCGGCCTGGGCGACAGCGGCCGTGCCATGCGCAGCCAGTTCTTCTTCGAGTCAATCCCCACCGACTTCATCGATGTGGCCGATGCCGAGTGGACCTTCGACCCGGCCCGGCCCGAGGTGCCTGTCATCGTCTCGCGCGACTATCTGTCACTCTACAACTTCGGGTTCGCCGCCACGCAGGGTCTGCCCCGCATCAGCGAGGGTCAGATGGGCATGATACCTCTTTCATTCACCTTCAGCGGCAACGGCCTCAACGAGGCCATGCCTGGCCGCATTGTGGGGTTCAGCAACCGCCTGAACACGGTCATCGTGCCCGACGAGTTTATGCACTGGGCCAACAAGCGCTATGGCGATGGTGATGTCACTCACCCATTGCGGCTCATCATCGAGGTCAACAGTCCGGGCGACGTGGCCATCGAGGACTACATGGCGCAGCACCATTATGACGTGGCGGGCGACAAGATGAACTCGAGCAAGGCCAACTACTTCCTGACGGTCATTGTGAGCATCGTCATCGCCGTGGGCGTTGTCATCAGCTTGCTGTCGTTCTTTGTGCTCATGCTCAGCATCTACCTGCTGCTGCAGAAGAACACGCGCCGCCTGCAAGACCTGCTCTTGCTGGGCTATTCGCCGGCACAAGTGTCCAAACCCTACATGCTGCTCGTGCTTTGCATCAACGCTGCCGTGCTTGTGCTCGCTGTTGTGCTCATGCTCCTGGCGCGCCTATGGTACATGCCCATGCTGCATGCCTTCGGTGTCGCCGGGGCCAGTGTGTTGCCAGCCATCGCTGTGGGTCTCGTCATCATGGCACTCATCACTGCCGGCAACCTCATGGCCATCCGTCGCAAGGTCGCCGCCCTGTGGCTGCAGTGAAAGTTTATGTAGTTAATAGTTAATAGTTTAAAGTTAACAGTCGTTTCTGTAGTTTCTGCCTGTCGCAGCCATTAACTTTGAACTTTTAACTGTTAGCTTTAAACTCTCATCTCATAGCCGCTGCTTATTATTTTTTTGTTAAAATGTAAAAATAAGCATGCGCAAAAAGTGCTTATTTTAACAAAAATGTCAGAATAAGTACTTTTTCAGGATTGTTAACTCCTTAATTTGACATTCGCAGCGAAGATTTCCGGCTCTCAAGCGTATTCTTGCCCAGCTGGTAGGCATAAACAGCGGCAGGAATAAACAACAAATTGACCCTTTGCAAAACTTGGGTACCAAATCTGGTCATCGATGTGACAATGGCCTCGTTCTGACAATCATTCTGCTCGATAAATGACAACAGCGACTTCAGTTCGCCGGGATGCTCAAAATAACGGTCGCTCCATTTGATTTCTACAGCCCAACTCGGCTTTTGTCTTAGCCGGTCAAGTGCCACCATGTCTACCTCTCCATCTTTTCGCCCCATCTTCCAGTTGGCATAGTACAGTTCCTCATCATCGCGCTGTATTCGTTGTGCAAAGATGGCCGTCTCGACCATTGATCCCACGGCAGGGTCAGCATTCGACAAGGGCGCAAACAAAGCACACCGCAATGACGGATTAGTCAGATAGATTTTGAAGCGTGTAATGCGCTGCATCTTGCGGGCATTCACATCGACACGATGGATGACCTTAATCAAAAACGCACTTTCCAGATAGGTCAAATAACGCCGGATGACATCCTTGCGGATGCCTGATGTCTGCGACAAGTCCTCGACAGTAAACTCCTCGCCCGAGCGATAGGCTATGTGAATGAACAGCCGGTAGAGCTCTTGGGTGTCGGAGATGCCGTAGAGATTGGGCAGGTCTTTGAGCATCACCTTATCAACAATGTCGTGCTGCATATACCTGCTGGGGTCCTGCTGAATTTCAGGCGAGAACACCACCTCGGGATAGCCTCCGTAATTGATGTAGCGCAAAAACTGTTTGTTGAGTTCCGTTATGTTGATGGTGTCATAGCCCCGGATGGGTTTGCCGTTCCACTGCAGGTCACGGCGCACCATCAGATGCCCCATGTCCTGCAAGTGCAGAAACTCATTGAACGTCAGCGGTGGCAGTATGAAGTCGTGGAACCGCCCCGCCCCGCTTTCCCGGCTCTTCATGTGCAATGCGGCAGTAGCTGACCCCGACACCACAAAGCGCGTCTGCCGGTAGGTGTCGACCAGCGACTTCAGATGCAGCTCCCAGTCCTTGAGATACTGCACCTCATCGTAGAACACATAGAACCCCCTCAAGTCATTGGCCTCCGACATGAGAGCGGCATTAGCCATGAGTAGCAACCGCTCAAGCGAGAAGCCATTGTAGATGGGCGTGTCGACCGAGAGATAGACAATCCGCTGTGGACTCACCCCATTGGCAATCAGCCGTGCGATGGTGTGGTAGATCAGAATGGTTTTGCCCACACGCCGCGGTCCCATGAGCACAATGGCCCGACGAATCGCATTGCTGCTCACCTGCTCATACAACATGTCAATGTATGCCCGGCGGTGCATCTTGTCAATGTCGCCTGGGATGCGCCCCGTTGTCCACCAGGGGTTGTCGGTCTGCATGCGCATCACGATTTGTTCTCTCAAGACTTCCTTGTCGCTCATTGCCTGATCTCTTGAATTAAGTTTTGCAAAGTTACAACGAATTTTTCAAACAACAAGCGGGAAAATCAAATTAAGCACAAAAGGAACCCCTCTATTACATTAAAAATGTCAGAATAGGCACATTTTAAGAGTGCTTATTTTGACATTTTGTCAGAATAAGCAATTTTTGCCCAAAATCACCACCTTAATCTGACAGAACCTGCCAAGTTTAAAGTTAACAGTTATGACAGGCAGAAAGGGCACAATGACTTTTAACTGTTAACTTTTAACTTTTAACTGTCAACTATTAACTGTCACCTATTAATCCGGGTGGGAACTAGAGAGCAAGGCGGAGTCCGAGGCTGCCGTACGTGCCCGAAGGCGCGGAGTTGAAGCGGGCGGACACTCGGCAGTACCTGGCGTAGTCGTTCCAGCCGCCACCACGGAACACGCGGTTGGAGCCCGAAACAGAGCCGGTGGGATTGGTCTGCGCGGTGCTGCTATAGCTGCCAAACCAATCTTGGCACCACTCGTACACATTGCCGCTCATGTCGTACAGACCCAGCTCGTTCGGGGCCTTGGTGGCGACGATGTGGGTGCCATAGTCTGGATTGCTGCTGCCCAATGCGTAGGAGTTGTCATAATACCACGCCACATTATCAATGTTGTTGCTGCCGGCGTACTTGTAGCCCTGGCTGCGGTTGCCGCCACGAGCCTAGCTCCACACAGAGACACCCCCCATCCGTCGCAAGGTGGCTGCCCTGTGGCTGCAATAGTTAAAGTTTTGTTAATTTACCTCTAAGGTTTGCATTTTACACTTTTGAGGCTATATCTTTGCATCGTCATTGTCGAACACAAAGTGTCGCAATGGCGATGCAAACCATTTCGTATCATACCCATTAAAACACACAACTATGAACTACACCCACGAGACATCGCGCGGCGCATGCAGTGCCAACTGCCAGGCCCGTGACATGGAGTTTGTCGCACTCTACAACGACACATTGAAACTGATGATTGACCGCGGTGTCGCAGCCCCGCGTCGCGAGGCCATCCGCTTTACCATCCACAACGGACACCCTCGCTATCATGTGAGCTACAAGCGTGCCTATGCAGTGGTGTGCCAACTGATGAACCATGGTAAAATGTCAAGCAACCCTTCTCAGTCGGCACAGATGTGGATCGAGCTGACCAATCGGGTCGAGGCGCTATGTCGCAATACAGGTCTGTCCATCGCACGTGCTGTGGAATTTGTGTTGCAGCACTGTCGCGCCACCCGGTTCTATATCAGCGAGGCACATGCCGACAGCATCCTTGATCGTGCCCGCCGCCAGTACCGACAACAGAAACTGAAGTAGCATCATGGCCCTTTGGGCCTTTGGCCCGCTATTGGCTTTTGGGCCTTCGGCCGCAAGAAGGGGTAAGGGGTAAAGGGTAAGGGATTGCTGCGCGCGTTGCGCAATGTTGGGTCGAGTAACAATGGCCTTCGGCCACCGCGTGCTGCACTGCGTGCAACACACGCTTTGTTATCTCCCCGAGCCCTTCGGGGTTGCCTGGGCGGGCTCCCGTTTCCGTTCGGCATCAA
>DEKO01000191.1:0-2199 GCA_002353885.1 Porphyromonadaceae bacterium UBA2720 | reverse complement strand
TTCGGCTTGCACCATTGGTTGGTTGCGAGCACTTCGTGGTTGTGGCGGTGAGGACGCGCCCTGGCACGTCTCTACTAACAACAAAGAATTAACAACTAAAAACAACCCTCTAAAATCTAAAAATCACCATGAAAATGACACTGAAAATCAACCTCGATGCGGTGCTCGACCGCATCTATGCCGAGAGCGCATGGCGCGCGGCACACCGCAACGACGTCTATACCCTCACACCCGACAACGAGCGCATGCTCTCGATCAAGGTGGGACAGGGTTTGAACGAACTGCTGGCCCGCATGGCAGGCTATGTCACAGCCTGGAACTACAACCCCAATCTGTTGCAGGACAACATACTGCTCAACCTCAAGCTGGACGGCGATGGACTCGATGAGGATATCCTGCAAGGCGACATCACCGAGGCACTCGCATTCTATGCCCTGTTGCAGTTCTACGGCGAGCAGGACACCTACTATGGCACTGGCTGGCGCAAACACCGTGCCCACATCATGTTGCTTTTGTGCCGCCCGTCGGTGCAATAAATCGGCAATTTTGGGGTTTATATAGCATAAACCGACACTTATAGGCCAATGAGACGCATTGTGACAATAACCTTGCTGGTGGCAATGTCGCTTGCCGCAGTCAGCACAACAATCGAGAACCGCTACTTTGCCTTGACCACGCCCGATGACAGCTGGGCAGTGAGCGACGATGAGGGAGCATGGAGCCGCATGGGCGCACGCGCGATGATCTCGCGCAGTGACATCCGCCGCGTTGCCCTTGATCTGGCACGCATCGACTACCTGGAGATGCCATTCACCCCCGAGAGCTACCTCAAGTCGCAGGTGGTCGAGCGCAGGGACATCTTCTGCAAGAATGCCGACTCGATTGGCGCCATCACCGACACCATTATGCTGGGACGGCAGGCCAAGACGGTTCACTTCACCAAACATGCCAATGGTCACACCTATCTGTGCAACGCCACGGCCATGACACTGGGCTTCGGCACGTTGTGCATCATCCAGGGGCGCCAACAGGGGCAACCCAACGTCATCGGTCGCGTGGTCAGTGCGCTGGAGATGCGATGCGACACCACCACCCTGCATGGTACCGATCAACTGGTGCGGGCGGCCCAGCGTGTGCTCAAGCGCCACCCAGTTGTCTCGACAGGCATCGACGAGATGAAGGCCGTAGCCATGCCCGACTCGGCCACGCTAGAGTTCACGGTCGTTGCGCCCTATCTGACCCGCGACGCTGTCGAGGTGCCGCTGTTTGTCCAGGCCAAACGAGCCGAGTGGTTCAAGGCACGCACCCAAGGCACGCTGACCGACCTGCTCCTGGCCACCGCCATGGCCGAACGCAAACAGTTGCGCTATGTCTATGTCGATGACAAGGGTCGCGAGATTGGCACCTTGCTCATCCTCCCCGAGGAATACCAACCCTAACGCACCATGCCGCACAAAACAATTGCAGCCAGGCCGAAAAACACTGCCTGGCTGCAAATTGTTATTGCATGATGGCCCCCTCTCACTCGCCGGCAACGGCCTTAGGGGTCCAGTGCTTAAAGAAGCTCATGACCTTGTCGTGGCTGTAGCCCTTGCCCTCCTCGAGATAGGCCGAGTCCTGGATGTGGACCACCTGTCCATTCTGATCAAGAACGACCATGACTGGATAGCCAAAGCGGCCACAGTTGCCCAACCGCTTAAGCATCTGCTGGGCCCGCACGTTGCCCTTGTTCTTACGCGGATGGTAGTTGACGTGAATATAGACAAAGTTTTTCTCAACAATCTCACTGACGGCACTGTCAGCCTCCATGAAGGCAGCAAAACGCAGACACCAGGGGCACCAGTTGCCACCCACCTGAGCGATGACAAACTTACCCTCGGCCTTGGCCTTGGCAAGCGCCTGGTCAATCTGCTCAATGGGGTCAATCGTCTCGTCATAGACTCGTTTAACAGCCTCTTGGGCCTGCAGTGGCAGACTCATCACCACTGCCAACAATAATGCAGCAAACAATTTTTTCATCGTTCTATCTTTTTGATTTAACTTTCTAAAGTAGTAATGTAGTAGAGTAGTAAAGTAGTAGAGTAGTAAAGCCGTTACATGATGGTGACTGTTCGCGCGGCACGCCGCGTCCCTACAGCCCATACGGTGGCAGCAACTAACAACTAGAAACTAAAAACTAGCTATCGTAGCTCAGGACAT
>DEKO01000121.1:34644-36869 GCA_002353885.1 Porphyromonadaceae bacterium UBA2720 | reverse complement strand
TCCTTCCCGGTATTCTCTGCTTCGCCCTGTTCCCTACCCTTGAAAATCCTGACGAAGCCTATCTCCCCATGGTCGAAAACTTGTTCCCTGTAGGCATGGTCGGCTTGGTATTTGCCGTGCTCACCGCCTGCTTGGTTTCAACCATCGGCTCTGCGCTCAATGCCTTGAGCACCGTCTTCACCATGGACATCTACGTCAAGCGTTTCAACCCCGATGCCTCGCAGCGCCGCATCAACATCGTTGGTCGAACAGTTACGGTGGTTGGTGCAACCTTGGCCATCATTCTGACCGTTGCCATCGACAGCATCAAGGGTCTCAACTTGTTCAATGTCTTCCAGAGCGTGCTGGGCTTTATTGCTCCGCCTATGTCTGCAGTCTTTGTATTGGGCATTTTCTGGAAGCGAGCCACCACGCGAGCTGCCAATTTCGCTCTCACCATCGGCACGGCGTTCTGCCTCATTGTCGGTGTACTCTACCTCTGGCCACCCGAATGGCTTTCCTTCCCCTGGCCTCACTTCATGCTGCTGTCGTTCGAACTGTTTGTCATCCTCGTGGTGGCTATGGCCATCATCTCACTGACCGATAGCGATGATACTCAGTATGAGATTCCTGCTCCCGTTCGCGAAGGCTGGAGCAAGTTGGCCACGACCCTTTGGATTGCCTTGGCCGTTGTCATGATCAGTCTTTATGTATTCTTTAATTAAACTATCGATATGAAAAAATTCCTCTTATGTCTAACTTGTTGCTGCCTCACAGCAACATACCTTCAGGCTCAGGGCTTGACCGATATGAGCCATAGCAAGCAAGCCAAGATGCAGAACGTGCCCTTGGGTTCAGCTCAATGGACGGGCGGCTTCTGGGGCGACCGTTTCGGCGTGTTCAGCAGCACGTCGCTGCTCTCCATGTGGCAGACCTGGAACAACCCCGCCGTCTCGCACGGCTTCCGCAACTTCGAGATTGCCGCAGGCGACTCCGTCCCTGCCGACGACCATGAGCACTGGGGCCCTCCCTTCCACGATGGCGACATGTACAAGTGGCTCGAAGGCGTGGCTGCCGTCTATGCCGTCACCCGCGACCCTGAGCTCGACCGCCTCATGGACCACTTCATCGACCGCGTGGTGCGCGACATCATCACACGTTATGATGTGGATGCCATCCACATGGACGACTACTTCTATCCCTATCCCGTCGAGGGGGTCGACTTTCCCGACACCACCAGCTACAACCTCTACGGTCTGGGCTGGGACCGGGGTGACTGGCGCCGCCACAACGTCGACCTGCTCATCGAGCAGCTGCACAACACCATCCAGGAGCTCAAACCCTGGGTGCGGCTTGGCATCAGCCCCTTCGGCATCTGGCGCAACAGGGCCAGCGACCCCCACGGCAGCGACACCAACGGGCTGCAGTGCTACGACGGACTCTATGCCGACTGCATCAAGTGGACTGCCGAGGGATGGGTCGACTATCAGGTGCCTCAACTCTATTGGGAACTCGAGCACAAGCGTGCCGGCAGCCTCACCCTCAACCACTGGTGGAATGACCATGCCAATGGCCGCCACATGTATTATGGCCAGGCCATCTACAACATCATGGCTCACCGCGACATCGCCCTCGACCATGGCGATACGCTCAATCCCACGCAGCTCGAGCACAAGTTTCGCCTCATGCGGCAGTTGCCCAATGTGCAAGGCCCCTGCTGGTGGCCCGGCTACAACATCACCGACAATCACAAGGGCATGATGGACTCGCTCGTGACCCGCTACCAGTCTACGCCTGCGCTCATTCCTGCCTACACCTGGCTCGATGACACCCCGCCTGCACCTGTCACCCACCTCAAGCAGGCCAAGGGCAAGAAAGGTGTCAAGCTGCTCACCTGGCAACCAGCCTCCACTGCCGACCCCATGCAGCAAGCCGTGCGCTATGTCGTCTATCGGTTCCACAAGGGCGAGCCCGTTAACCTCAATAACGCTGCTTGCATCATGGCCATCACGCCACAGTGCTCATTCACCATCCCCCGGGACAAGGGCAAGTGGCAGTGGGCCGTCACCGCCCTGGACCGTTGCTGGAACGAGAGCCAACCCGTCATTGTCAAGTGACAAGGCTAATCCGTTCGGTCGGATTTCAATTCCGTTCGGTCGGATTTGCAATCCGACCGCAATAGAGTATAAGGATTTTTAATCCGCAACTCAAAAACAACAAATATGCGCCTCAACAGACTCAAGCAA
>DEKO01000121.1:22197-34595 GCA_002353885.1 Porphyromonadaceae bacterium UBA2720 | reverse complement strand
GTGTTCGGCTTGCACAAGATTTGTTCGTTTTCGTGGAAATGAACATGCCCAGCAAACCTTCTTACGTTTGATGTGGCGAGATAGTAGTACCTTTGCAGTGAGTAAAATTTCTTCTAAGCAATGCCGCGGGTAGGGGGAGTGAGGGTTCGTCCCTGCACGCGGCCTAGTTGGTGAACCCTGCTGATGATTTTTGAACGGAAATGTTGTCTATAAAAAAGTCTTTGTTTCTTATTGCCCTGGCCTCAAGCACAACGATTGGTCACGCTGCATCGCATCAGGCGACCGGCGATGATGCCACCCAGTTCACACGCCATAAGCACCTGGTGGAGCACGTCACCTCGCAAGGCTGCGCCTATTGCCCTTGGGGCGACCATGTGTTGGAACTGCTGGCCGAGATGCGCGACGATATCGCTAGGGTGTCGATTCACAACAACCTTGGTGCGTCCGACCAGTTCCGCACATTCAAGGCTGATGCCATCGGCAACCTGCTTAGGTATGACGCAATGCCTGAGGCGGCATTTGACCGGACACCATGCGATGGAGTGTTCATGCAGGTGGTGAGCATCCAACCCGAGTATGCGCAGGACAAGGCGCAGGCTTTGAGTGACCAGCTTGACAGCAATGTCATTACACCCGTACTGGCCGATGTGGTGATTGATGCGGAATATAATGAGGCCACCAGGCAGCTCTCGGTCATTGTCTCAGGTGATGTCAAGAGCAACTTTGAGGCCACCTTTGGCAACACCGTCGGGCTGACCATCTATTTAACCGAAGACAGCCTTGTGGCCTGGCAGCAAGACGAGGCAACACGGGTCGAGGACTTTGTTCACAACAACGTCTTTCGCGAGACGATGACCAACTACAAGGGCGACGTGCTCAAGTGGAACGACGACAAGACCCATTACCACAACGAGTACACTTATACCCTCAAGGCCGATTGGGCGCCTGAAAATATGAACATTGTGGCATTTGTTCACTGCTCCACTTCTACTGTGCCGATACAGCCGGTCATCAACTGTCAGACGCTGGCCATACGTGAGCTGCTTCCGCAGCCCATCCTGCCTGCCCCAGGTGATGTGACCGGCGACGGCCAGGTCGACATTGCCGATGTCAACGCTGTCATCGACATCATGCTGGGCAAGGCCGAGCAGACCGCTGCAGCCGACGTCACCGGCGACGGACAGGTCGACATCGCCGATGTCAACGCCGTGATCGACATCATGCTCGGCAAGTAGTAAGTTACAGACATTAGGCGCTAGACTTTAGACGTTAGTAGGGACACGGCATGCCGCGTGAACAGCCACAATAGTGTGACGTCTTAACTCCTTAACTACCTTAACTACTGACAAAGGTTGAATGCTGCACTGAGCCAACCAAACAGGCGGTAGGTTTTGCGACAATTTTCAGCAAAACGTGCCGCCTTGCTTTATGTTTCAGAAAAAATCACTACCTTTGCATTTCAAAGCCATTCTTATTTAGTAATTCATAATTGAATAAAGTATGGTCGGATTCAGGCGTTATCCTGCCGGGGTACAGGACTTTGAGGAGATAAGAGAAGGCGGTTTTGTCTATGTTGACAAAACTCGCTATATCTATGACCTTGCTCACAATCAGGGCAATGCCATCTTCCAGAACCGTCCACGTCCGGTGGTCAAGGTAGGTGACGTGCTCAACCGCGCCACCCGCACCATCTGTGAGTGGAAAACAGTCCGATGAAGAACTGGTCTGTAAAATATGGTAAACTATTAGCACTGGCAGTGGCGCTGGTGCTCGTGTTCGTGTGGGTTCAGGCCAGGACATTCTATCCTCGACAGTGGCACCGAATGTCCAGCGCTCAGTTGTTTGACATGGGCCAGGCTTATGCCGATGCGCAGAAGCTGGATAGTGCCGTGGTGTGCTTTACCATAGTTTCCAGTCGACTCGACGAGGCCACGCGGGACGACGACATACGCAATGGCATCAGGGCATGCTATAAGTTGGGCAACATCTATCAGTTCCGTTATTACAACTATCAGAAAGCTGCCGACTGCCTGTTGCAAGGCAAGCAGGCAGCGGTGCAGGCCGGTGACTCGGCACTCATCGCATTGCTCAGCCACGAGCTTGGATGTCTCTACTTGCAATACGAGTCAGCGCATCAAGAGAGCGACTTCGCACAGAGCATTACCTATCTCGAGCAGGCTTGCCGCAATGCCCCGCAGGGCGACCCGCTCGACAGTTTGTATGTGTTCAATCTCATCACCACCGGCTTGCAGTTCAATCAGGTGCCGCGCACACTGGGTGTCGCGCATGATTATTGCCAACGTCAACGCGCCTCCAATTCAGTCACCGACCTGTGCCAGGCGGCGATGTGCATCAACGACAAGAACCCATCAGAGGCCCTCGTGTGGATTGACCGTGCACTCAAGCGGGTGATGACAGTCGATAATGCACAACATGCTCGCCTCACAGCTGTGGTGCGCATCATCAAGTGCAAGTTGCTCGACCAGTTGGGGCGTGACAGTGAGTCGCTGGCCGAGTTGGACCGTTATGAGCAGATTGTGCGGCGCTACAACTTCAAGGAGGGTGTGCCCGATATCTATGACCAGAAGTACCACTTCTATCTGCGTCGGGGCAACGAGCAACTTGCCAGCCTCAACCGCTTGCGATATCTCGAGGCGGTCGACTCGCTCAGCGGAGTGACGCAGTTGCCCTATCTGATCAAGGCGTCGTCGGTCTTTGACTTGCAGAAGGCTACCGAGGAGGTGCGTCTGCAAGAGGAGCGGCGGGTGCGACTGACACAGACCCTGTGGATGGTGACCATTGCGGCACTCGTGTTCTTGGGGATGCTGGTCATGCTCTATCGCCGCAACCGCCAGCTCAAGGAGCGCAACCAGGCATTGTATGAGCAGAGCCTTGAACAACTGGCCATTATCGACGAGGCACGACGTGCTGCACCACCTGTGCAGCAACCATTGCCCACTACCGACGATGGGGACGAAGCTGGCGCCTTGAGCGAAGACGCCACCACAGGACCCGATGTCGACGATGCTGTGTTGCAAGACATCTATCAGCGCATCAAGGCAATCATGGAGAGTGCACCTGAGGTCTATGACGAGTCGTTCTCGATGGCGCGGCTGCACGAGATGGTGGGCAGCAACACCAAGTATATCTCGCGTGCCATCGGCCAGCTGGGAAAAACCGACTTCAAGTCGATGCTCAGCCAATATCGCATCCGCGAGGCATGTCGACGCATGAACGATGTGGAGCATTACGGACAATATACCATCGAGGCCATTGCCAAGAGTGTGGGCGTGACATCACGCACCAGCTTCATCCAGAACTTCAAGCGGCAGACCGGTCTGACCCCATCGGCCTATCTCAAATTGGCTCACGAAAAATCCGAGGAAGCCTAGCCCATTTCGGCGGAAAAACGCTGATACAGACGCATGTTTTGTTCGTTTTCCCCGAAAACGAACAAGCCACTTGTGCAATTGTTTGCACACCACCCTGATTGTCTCTACCTTTGCCTTACTGAAATTTCCCTTCTAAACAAGCCGAGGCGGAGGTAACGGGTTCGAACTCTGCTAAGGTTGACATCACGAACCCACGTCAGACCATTATGAAAAAAATGCTTACCCTATGTCTTGTGCTGGCCACCGCACTCGTGGGCCAGGCGCAGGTGCCCGTGGTGCAGAGCACAACCATCCCGGCTGTGTCGGCACCCGCGGCAGCCAAGAACATGAAGAAGGCACAGTATGCCAACCAAGTCACTGTCGATAACATCATCTATGGCATTGACACCGAAGCAGCCAAGGCCGTGGTGCTGGGGGCAGACGATGACATCTTCGACCTCGTCATTGCCGACCAGGTAACCTTCAATGATGTCGCTTATCCTGTGACCGAAGTCAATGCACGCGCATTCATGCGCAACGGCACCATCGAGACCATCCAGTTTCCTGCCTCAATGAAGTATATCGGCAGCTGGGCATTCTATGAGGCTTCAGCACTGCAGAGCGTCACCCTGCCCGATGGCATCGAGAAGACCGATACCTGCTGCTTCCGCCACTGTGTATCGCTCGAGAGCGTCGACATGGGACAGGGCATCAAGGAGGTGGGCTATGGCACCTTCAGCGAGAACCCCGGCCTGACCAGTGTGGTCTTTCCCGCATCAGTCCAGATAATTGGCGGCTATTGTGTCGAGAAGTGCCCGAACTTGGCCACCATCACTATCCAGTCGCCCTCGTTGGAGTATGTCGGTTATAGTGCCTTCAACGAGACGGCCATCTCCGAGATTATCTTCCCCGAGACTGTCACCAATATGCAAATGAGTGTCTGTCGCATGTGCAACAACCTCAAACATGTGGTGCTGCCCACCAACCTAACTGCCGTACCGGGTCAGATGTTCACGTTGTGTGCCGGACTCGAGGAGATTACTTTGCCCGAGAGCATCACCACCCTGTCGTCCGAGGCTTTCTATGGCAATGAGGCACTGCGCAGCATCAACCTGGACAACATCACCCGCTATGAGCACGCTTGCCTCTACGAGACGCATGCACTCACCGGCAACATTGTTTTTAACGAGAACACCACCCTCATCGGCGACTTTGCTTTCCGTGGTTCGGCCATCTCAGGCATCAAGACCGGCGCCAATGTCGAGACCATCGACAACTATGCCTTCTGGGCTTGCTACAACTTGAAGAACATCGACCTGGGTGAGGGTCTGCAGGCCATCGGCATGGGTGCTTTCGGTGACACACGATTCAGCACCATCGCATTCCCGTCGACTGTGATCGATGTCGAGGGTTATGCAGTCCTGCAGAATCCCAACCTGATTGCCCTGGGCTGCAAGGCTGTGGATGTGCCCGAAATGGTCAATAAACTCGACCTGGTGAGCGACTACAACGCCACCACGCTCTATGTGCCCGAGGCAAGCATCGAGGGCTATAAAGCCGCCGAGATCTGGCAGAAGTTTGCCAATGTCAAGCCCATCGACGAGATGCCCATGCTGGCCGAGTACACCCAGGATGGCATCATCTATGAGCTGAACCTGACCCAAGGCACAGCCATCCTGGTCGATGGCAAGGCTGCCACCGGCAACATTGTGGTGCCCAACACCATTACCCGCGACCGCGATGTGGTTTGCACCGTCATCGGCATTGGCAATGGCGCTTTCGACGAGAACACCAATTTGACCAGCATCACGCTCAACGAGGATCTTGAGACCATCGGCGACGATGCCTTCCAGTACTCGAGTATTCCCGCCCTGCACTTGCCTGCCAAGGTAAAGAGCGTGGGCCATGACTTCCACTACAAGGCCACCAGCCTGGCCGAGATTACCGTTGACGAGAACAACCCCTATCTCTGCGCCGAGAACTCGCTGCTCATGAGCAAGGACAAGAAGGCCGTTTGGGGCTTCCCCGTAGCTAATCCCGCTACCGAACTGATCTTGCCCGACGAGGTTGAGATTGTCATGAGCGACGCAGTCAACCGCTGCAAGAACCTCAAGAAAATCGTCATTGGCAATAACTGCAAGACCATCGACCGTAATGCTTTCGACAACTGCACCGAGGCAACCGAGCTGATTCTGGGCGACAACATTGAGAAGATTGATTATCAGGCATTCCGTTCGCTCAAGAGTGTCACAGAGCTCAAGTTCCCCAAGAACCTGAAGTTCCTCTACGACTATGCTTTCTCATACACTTGGGCTATTAAGGAGGCTGTCCTTCCCGAAGGACTTGAGTGGCTTTGTGGAGGCGCCTTTAACCGTTGCGATGCATTGGAGCGTGTCGAGTTGCCCTCAACTTTGACTTTTGTCGGGCAATGGCCCTTCCAGGACTGCGGCGCCATGACCGAGCTGGTCAGCAAGGCTGTGAATCCTGTGGGACTGAGCAACGATCTGTTCAACGACGAGACCAAATATCAGACAGTGACTCTGTATGTTCCTGCAGGTGCTCTCGACAACTACCGCAATGCCAACATCTGGCAGAAGTTTGTCAACATCGAGGAGATGCCCAACACGGGCATCGACGGTGTCCAGACTAAGGCCGAGGCTGCTGTCGAGGCTGTCTACACCATCGACGGTAAGCGCTTGAACCAGATGCAGCCCGGCATCAACATCGTGCGCATGAGCGACGGCACAACTCGCAAGATTATCAAGTAAAATTCATCAAAACTGTGTGATTGCGACATGGGGCCGGCCCCATGTCGCAATTTTCTAGAAAAAACGAAGTCTACAATGAAGAAAATCCTACTCACATCACTGCTACTCATTGGTTGTGTGGCGACAGCCGGGGCACAATTGCTGCAGCAGTCACCTGTCAACCAGCACTTCGTGCCACGTGCAGCCAAGGCACCCATGCAGAAGGCGTTGGGTCCCAACCAACTCTACATGGGACCTTATTTCACCGACGATCTGACCGATGCCGGACTGGGATTGGCAACCATCAACGAGACGGTCAAGATTGGCACCGTGCTCACCCTGAGCCAGGTGCAGAAGTTTGAGGGCGGACAGGTCAAGGCCATTCGCTTCGGTCTCTATCAGCCGGTCGACTCGGCAAGGGTCATCCTGTGGCCGGTCATCGCGCTCAATCCGCTCACAGTAGGCGAACCGCTCATCGATCAGGAGGTGCCCACGACATCGGCGGGGTGGAACGAGGTGGCCATCAACGAACCTTACACCATCGACCTCACCGGTCTGGCCGGGCTGATGCTGGGCTTCCAGTATCGGCAGGTGTCCAGCCCCAGCAGTCGCACGCATCCCATCTCGGCCGTGATGGCCGGCAGTGAAATCTGCCCATCGTTCATGTATGGTTATTTGGGCACAGAGACCTGCCAGTGGTATGATGTGGGCTTGAGCAGCTATGGCAACCTCAGTGTGCAGGCTATCGTCGAGAGCGAGAATTTTGCCGATTACGACATGGTCATCAAGGATCTCGTGGTCAATGACTATGCCCGAGTGGCCGATGGAGTGAACTTCAGCCTCACGATGAGCAACTTGGGCGCCAAGACACTCGACAACTATGTCATCAATGCACTGGTCGACGGCCAGGTGGTCGACGCGCTCGACTCGCCCATAGCACTCACACCCACCGAGGTCAACATCAGCGGCACGTGCTCGCTCGAGGGGGTGGACTTGAGTGTGGGCAAGCACACATTTGCCCTGCAGATCGCATCGATTGACGGCGAGCCGGTCGAGAATGGCACACTGCTCAATGGACAGTTCACGGCCTACTACGAGGCTTTCGCGCGACAGAAAAATGTGGTGGAGCAGTTCACCTCGCAGTACTGCACCTATTGCCCCTGGGGCGAGCAGTTTATCCAGGCCGTGGGCGACCGCTGTGGCAACCTGGCGTGGGTTGGCATCCATGGCAACATGAGTGGCACCGATGTGTTCCACAACACCCGATGCGACCAGATCATGAGTTATCTGGGTGTGGACCAATCTTATCCGCAAGCCACATTCAACCGCTTTGACTATGAGAAGGCCGGTACTATTGCCTTCGGCATCGGTTTCCAGCCATCGGTGATTCCCATGTATGCCGATTACCTCAATGAATCCTATATCGGCAACAATTGGACACCTGTTGTGGCCAATATTAATCTGGGAGGAACTTACGACCCCGCAACTCGCGAACTCAAACTTAATGTCACAGGCCAGACCACCAGCGAGCTCAAGACACTCTTTGGCTCGGGTGTAGGCATCACGGTCTATCTCACCGAGGATGGCTTGGTCGGGCGTCAGTTGAACAATGGCACTTGGATTAACGACTACACGCACAACCATGTGATGCGCGACATGCTGGGCACCATCTCGGGCACGGCGCTGAAGATGGTCGACGGCACGCTCAACTATGCCAACGAGTTCACCACCACGCTGAGCGAGGACTGGAATGCCGACAACATGCACGTCGTGGTGCTGGTCAACCGCAAGGGCAGTGGAACCAAGAAGGAGGTCTTCAACTGCGAGGTGCTCGACATCAAGGATCTGCCTGCACCCTCGCATGGAGTTGTTGGTGACGTGACCGGTGATGGTCAGGTCGACATTGCCGATGTCAATGCTGTCATCGACATGATGCTGGGCAAGGCCGTGCAGACCGCTGCAGCCGACGTGACCGGCGACGGCCAGGTGGACATCGCCGATGTCAACGCCATCATCGACATGATGCTGGGCAAGTAGTAAGTTATAGACGTTAGCGGTCCCCCCAAGCCCACTGATGGACTTGGGGGGACCGCCCCTTTTGGCCTTCGGCCCGCAATTGGCTACGGAGCCCCCCTCGGTCCCCCCTGAAGAGGGGGAGGCTCAGAGTGGCTGAGTTTTGCACACAGATTTACACAGATCTAGAAAGATTATTTTATCTGCTCAATCTGCTCAATCTGCGTGAGATTATGCTGCCAGGCAGTAGGGAGCCCCAAAAGGCCTAACACCTCTTAAATATAGTTAATCTTTGTCAATGAAATGCGTGATTTTTGTTCATTTGTCGGAAAATTGCTCTAAAATCTACTCATTTGGGCAAACATAGCACCGATATTGCTTGCACATGACAGAAATATGTTCTACTTTTGCAAACAGAAAACAAATCACTAAAACCCTGCAATGATGAAGAAAGTATTGTTATTGTTTGTAGCCTTGCTGGCCACAACGCTGATGGCACAGGCCCAGATGCCTGCCGTGACACTCAACGACATCGACGGAAATGCTGTGCGAACCGACACCCTGGCACACCCGGGGCATCCGGTGATTGTGAGCTTCTTTGCCACCTGGTGCAAACCCTGCCAGCGCGAGCTCAGCGCCATCGCCGAGGTCTATGACGACTGGCAGGAGGAGACGGGTGTCGAGGTCGTCGCGGTGTCGATCGACGAGGCGCAGAGTGCCAACCGTGTGAAGCCACTGGTGGCCGCCAACGGATGGCCCTACCGTGTGCTGCTCGACCCCAATGGCGAGCTCAAACGTGCACTGGGCATACAGCTCATCCCATATGTGGTGGTGCTGGACGAGAACGGCAAGATGATCTATAAGCACAACGGATATACCGACGGTGCCGAGAACGAACTGCTCGAAGTCTTAACCAAGAAATGATGAGGAGGCTATTAATCGCTGCGATGGCACTGGGGGCAGTGACTGCTCTGGCACAGGATGGACAGACGCCTGGCGAGAAGAAAGTCACTGTCACCGGCAGTGTGCACAGCGAAGTTCTCATCCCGCAGGAGGATGAGAAAATCGGTGCAGCCAAGAGTGATGACAAGGTGCTCACCAACACCTACGCCGACGTCGCCCTAATGAGCAAATGGGTTGACGCCGGCGCTCGTTTTGAGTTCACTGAGTTTCCGCTGCCGGGCTTTGAGAAGGACTTCAAGGGATGGGGCCTGCCCAACTTCTGGGTCAAGGGGAAGCTGAACAGGGTGGAACTGACACTAGGCTCGACCTACGACCAGTTTGGGTCGGGATTTATCTATCGCACCTATGAGCAACGCAGCCTGGGCGTGGACAACTCGCTGCTGGGCGCGCGCGCCGTGTGGCGGGCCGACGGATTCACCCTCAAGGCTCTCACAGGACGACAGCGCCGCTACTGGGACTGGAACAAGGCATGGATCACCGGGGCCGACGCCGAGGTCAACCTCGAGCAGTGGGCCAAGCCCCTGCAGGCCCATGGAGCACACCTGATGCTGGGCGCATCGTGGGTCAACAAGCACGAGAACGAGGAGGACATCATGAGCGATGCCACACACAAGCTCAAGCTGCCCACCTATGTTAACGCGTGGGATGCCCGCGCACGCTATCAGCAGGGCCCTGTCAGTGTCCTGCTCGAGTATGCCCACAAGTCGCAAGACCCGTCGTTCGATAACGGCTATGTCTACGGGCCGGGACATGTCGAGATGCTCTCGGCATCCTACGCCCGTTCGGGCCTGAGCGCGCTGGTGCAGATCAAGCGCAGCGAGAACATGTCGTTCCGCAGCCGCCGCTCGATGACCGGCATCTCGTCGACCATCAACCACCTGCCGGCGTTCTCGATGGAGCACACCTATGCTCTGGCGGCACTCTACCCCTATGCCACCAACACGCTGGGAGAGTGGGCCTATCAGGCCGAGCTGAGCTATCTGTTCAAGAAGAAGACATTCTTGGGCGGTAAGTATGGCACCAAAGTGCGCCTCAACTTCTCGCACATCCACTCTCTCAAGGTCAAGGAGGGCGCCAAGGTGATGGGAACCGATGGCGTCAAGACCGACTATTGGGGCTGGGGCGACAACACCTACTATCAGGACTTGAATGTGCAGATTGAGAAGAAGCTGTCGCGCACGGTCAAGATCAACTTGATGTATATGAACCAGTTCTACAACCAGACGGCTGTCGAGGGACACGGAGGCATGGTGCACAACGACATCGCTGTGGCCGACGTGCGGTGGAACATGACCCGCAAGCTCACGCTGCGCGGCGAGCTGCAGTATCTCAGTTCCAAGGACGACCAGGGCGACTGGTGGTATGGACTGCTGGAGCTCTCGTGGGCACCGCACTGGATGTTCTCGATTGCCGACATGTACAACAGTGGTGAGACCAACCTGCACTACTATCAGGGACTGGTGACCTATAACGTCAAGTCGCACCGCATCCAGCTGGGCTATGGCCGCACCCGCGCGGGCTATAACTGCGCGGGTGGCGTGTGCCGCTATGTGCCCGCCAGCCGCGGTGTCACACTGACCTATAACTATAACTTTTAGATAGGTTGTTAATGAAGAATGTATAATGAATAATGCAGCCTAGCTGATTACGCGGGGTGCCGCGTGAACTGCCCCAACATTGTGACGTCTTAACTCTCTATAACTCCATAACTCCTATAACTGCTTTAGAATGAAGGATGTATGATGAATAATGGCTGCCACATTCGCTTCATTCGCGGTTTAAAATGATACAATATGCGAAAGTTTTTTAATTATATAGTACCTGTGCTGCTGGCTGCCTTGGCACTGTTCACCGCCTGTGACAACATTCCCGAGGACGACCGTCTCATCTACATCAAGCCGGCTGCTGTCTCGCGTGCCGTGCTCATCGAGGACTTCACCGGCCAGCGGTGCGTCAACTGTCCTGCGGCCAGCGAAGTCATCCACCAGTTACAGCAGGAGTATGGCGACTCGGTGGTGATAGCTGTGGGCATACACAGCGGCCCCTTCGGGGCTTCAACGCCACTGCGCACCGACGAGGGCGACCAGTACTACGCGCACTGGCAGGTGCAGGAGCAACCCAGTGGTATGGTCAACCGCACGGGCTTGAGTCTGCACACCACTTGGGCCGCCAAGGTCTATGAGCAGATACAGCAGACGGCCGCGGTCTCGATCAAGCTGGAGACAACGCTTGATGCCGACACCCGCAAGCTCGATGTCGTCACCGATATGATGGCCGTGGACGGCAACGTCGCGGGTAAGCTGCAGCTGTGGCTCATCGAGGACGGTATTGTGAGTCTGCAACTCTTCCCAGGCAATGCGCGAGACTTCGACTATGTGCATAACCATGTGTTCCGCACCAGCATCAATGGCACCTGGGGCGAGGATGTGGCTATGGCCGAGGGTGAGACGGCTCAGAAGATGTCGTCCATCACCATCAGCGACGACTATGTGCTCGAGAACCTGCGTGTCGTGGCCTTTGTCTACAACAACACGGGTGTTCTCCAAGCCACGCAAACCAAGATTGTGAGTAACTAAATCAAAACAAGCGATATGAAAAAATCTCTACTACTGTTAGCAACTGTACTCATGGGCATGACATTGACGGCACAGACCTATGACTACTTTGAGTTTGTCGACAAAGACGGTAATGTGGTGCCCAACGAGGCCACCCTCACCCTGACCGAGGTGACCACCGACGAAGACCCCTTCACTGGCGAGGTCACCACCACCATGTTTACCAACCTGAAGGTGCGCAACAAGGACGGCGCGGAGCATGCCATGCGCATCAACATGCTCATCGAGCGGATGGACAACGGAGCCTACAAGCTCTGCTTCCCCTGGACGTGCAAGAGTTATCCCACCGTGACAAATGTTGTCACCGACGGAGCAATGTTGGCCGCTGGCGAGATGCGCGACCTGCATACCGAATGGGTGCCCGAGGCTGAGGGCGGCTGCGATGTGACATTGACCATCGAGGTGCTGAATATGTCAGGCACAATCACCAACCCCACCTATACCTATCTGGGCGACGGCCCAACGGTGACGTTGCACTTCCGCAACGGCATCCAGGACGAGGTCAAGGGTGACGCTACCGGCGACGGCCAGGTCGACATCGCCGACGTCAATGCTGCCATCGACATGATGCTGGGCAAGACAGCTGTCAACATGATTGTCGACATGAACGACGATGACAACGTTGACATCGCCGACATCAACGCCCTCATTGACATGATGCTCGGAAAGCGTTAACCAATGCACAATTC
>DEKO01000121.1:5275-22132 GCA_002353885.1 Porphyromonadaceae bacterium UBA2720 | reverse complement strand
ACGGCGCTCCCGCGCCGTCCGCCTCGACAAAAGGCAATGTTAAATGCTGCCCCGCTGGCGGACGGCACCATGTAATGGCTTTACTACTTTACTACACTACTACTCTACTACTTTAGGAAGTTTAATATTGACAAAAAGATTATGAAGAGATTCTTACTCTCGTTGGCTCTGGTGGCAATGTGCGCCACCACAGTCAGTGCGCAGCTGATTCAGCGCAATCCTGTCGCACAGCCGTTGACGCCACGTGCCGCCAAGGCACCAGTACAGAAAACCCTGGGTCCCAACCAACTCTACATGGGCCCCTATGTCAGCGATGCTCTAGCCGATTATGGCTTGGGATTGACTGGCTATTCGGGCGTCTTCAAACAAGGAACCGTCCTGCCCATCGACATGGTGCGTGGATTTGAGGGCGGTGAGGTCAAAGCCATCCGCTTCGGACTGAGTTGTCCCGTGACCGATGGCGGAGTGTTTATCTATCCCGTGACCAGCCTGTCGCCACTCACACTGGGCGAGCCGCTGGCCGAGCAGCTGGTCGAGACCACCGTCACCGGTTGGAACCAAGTCGAGCTCGACAACCCATTTGTTATTTCGACCGAAGGCATCGTCGGTCTGATGATTGGCTACCAGTATATGCAGAAGAAAGGTAACACCAACGACTGCTATCCTATCTCGGTGGTCGAGGAAGGCACTATCTTGGCGTCTTATACCTATGCCGAAGGCGTGACCAACGGCTGGGAGGACATCGGCCTGTCGACCTATGGCAACCTCAGTGTACAGGCCATCGTCGAGAACGAGAACTTCCCGCCCTACAACCTGCAGATGGGCAACCTGGCCGCATACCCTTATGCCAAAATCAGCGAGGGTCTGCCGTTCTCGGTCAAGCTGAGCAACTATGGCATTGCCGAGTCGCTGAATGACTACACCATCGATGTGATGGTCGACGGCGAGGTCAAGACAACCATCAATTCGCCCATAGCCGTAAACATGGCCGGGTCGCAGTATGCAGGTGTTTGCCCGCTCGATGGAGTGACTACCGGGCAACACACGCTGGCTCTGCGCGTCAACACTGTGGCCGGTGAGGCCGTGACCGATGCGGCTACTGTCGAGGCAACCTTTGCTGCCTATAACACAGCATTCCCCCGCCAGAAGAACCTGGTCGAGCAGTTCACCAGCACCACCTGCACATGGTGTCCGCTGGGCGTGACAATGCTCAAGAAGCTGAAAGAAATGTGTGGCGAGAGCATGGAGTGGGTTGGTGTGCATGTCAACATCCCCACGACGGGCGACCCCTTTGTCATTGCCAAGGGCACATCGCTGGCCGGCTATCTGGGCGCCAACAGCGCACCTACGGGTGCATTCAACCGCTTCGATGGCGAGATGACTGGGTCTATCATTCAGAGTCTGGGCTTCTATGAGCAGTATGCTCAGATGGCCGCCGAAATGTTCAAGGCCAATTACTTCGACGGTAATCCCACCCCCGCATTAGCAACAATCAACATCGAACCGACCTACGACCAGGAGAACAATAAGGTGGCCATCAAGGTCAGCGGACAACTGAGCGAGGACTTCGCCACCATCTATGGCTCGACTATGGGACTGACGGTCTATCTGACCGAGGACAGCCTGGTGGCTCGCCAGCTCAACCAGGGCACCTATGTCAATGACTATGTGCACAATGGTGTGGTGCGTGCCATCCCAACCGCCTACAACGGCGATGCCATCACCGTCACCGGAAAGACCGAGTTTGAGAAAGGCTATGTGGTGACCATGAACAGCGCTTGGAAGCCCGAGAATATGCGTGTCGTGGCACTGGTGCACCGCCGTGGAGCAGCCACAAGCCTCGACAAGCAGGTCATCAACTGCGAGGGTGTGCCCCTGCTGAGCACGCCTGCTGTGCCTGGCGACACCAATGGTGACGGACTGGTTGACATTGCCGATGTCAATGCTGCCATCGACATGATGCTGGGCAAGGCTGCCGTCAACATGATTGTCGACATGAACAACGACGGTCAGGTCGACATCGCCGACGTCAACGCTCTTATCGACCTCATGCTGGGCAAGTAGCCAGGGTTAAGGTTGTGGCTGTTGTAGTTTTGCCCCCCTAAGTCTCCCCTGAAGATGGAGACTTCCTATAGTGGCAGTAACTACAAACTAACAACTAAAAACTAAGAACTAACAACTAAACTCTAATCAAGCGGCTCATTTTGTGAGAATCATCACAAGGTGAGCCGCCGTTTTTGTGCTCATACTGCATTTTTTGCGCTTGAAGTGGTGACACTTTCGGTTATTATTGCTAATTTTGCTTGTTCATTAGTAATGTGCGATTATGAAGAGACTGTTTTTCACGTGTGTGGTGGCACTCATGTGCATTGTCACAACTAGAGCTCAATATCTCCAACGCAGCCCTCAGACATGGCAGCTTGAGGCTCAAGGCAACAAAGCTCCAGAAAGCAAGGTGCTGGGAGTTAATCAGCTGTATATGGGATCCTACACGACCGATGCCTTGGCAGAGTATGGACTGGGACTTCCGGCCTATCCCGACAATGCCACCAAGGTAGCCACTCTGTTGCCCATCGACAGGGTGCAGAGCTACAGCGGAAGCACCATCAAAGCCATCCGTGTGGGCCTGTGCGCTCCCATCACCCATGGCGCAGTGTTCATCTATCCCGTGACCAGTCTCAATCCGCTCACATTGGGCAATCCCATTGTCAATCAGACCATCACCCAGGCAACATCGGCCGGATGGAACACCATCAAGCTCAACCAGTCTGTTACGCTCAACACCACTGGGCTGAAGGGGCTTCTGTTGGGCTACCAGTATGCCCAAAAAAACACCCAGTCGGCTGGTGCTTACACCATCGACTGTTATCCCATCTCAGTGGTCAGCGAGGGGCTGCCACTGGATGACTATGTGCTCAATGCTTCGTTGACGGGTGGAAATTGGCAGGATATCGGGCTGTCGGCCTATGGCAACCTGAGCATTCAGGCCATTGTCGAGAACCAGAATTTTCCGGAGCACCAGCTGCAGATGGCCGACCTGTCTACGCACCCATTTGCCCGAATCACACAGGGCCTGAACTATCGTGTGGCACTGAGCAACTTCGGCACAGCCACGCTCGACAACTATGCTATCGACGTGTTGGTCGATGGTCAGCGCAAGACCACCATCACGTCGCCCATGACATTGCAACTTGATTATACCTACTACGAGGGGCACTGTCCACTCGGAGGGGTGACGGTGGGCCAACATACGTTGACGCTGCGCGTCACTGCTGTCAATGGCAAGGCGGTGACGGGTGGCGCTGAAGTCTCGACCACATTTGTCGCCTACGGGCAGACGTTTGCCCGACACAAACAACTCATCGAGTTGTTCACAGCCCAGGGGGCACCGTTTGCCGCTAGGGGTGAGGCCGTGGCCCAGGCTATGACACAACTGCGCGACGATGTCGAGTGGGTCTCCATCCACAACAACTATAATGGCACCGACAGTTACACCTTCGCCAAGGCGTCCTCTCTGGCAGACTATGTCGGATGCACGGCCTATCCGAGCGCGATGTTCAACCGATTTGATGCCACTTTTGCCGACAACCTGATGCAAGATATGGCCTATCAGTTGCCCTATGCGCAGCAGGTGGCAACGCAGTTTGTCGACCAGTTTTTCGAGGGCAATACCACACCGGCACTGGCCACGGTCAACATCGAACCAGCCTACGATGACGCCACACGCCGTCTGAGCATCAAGGTGTCGGGACAACTGAGCTCTGAATTCACCAACGTCTATGGCAGCAATATGGGCTTGACGGTCTATGTCACCGAGGACAGTCTGGTCTCGCGACAGCTGGTCGAGGGCAGTTGGAACAGCAACTATGTGCATCGTCATGTGTTGCGAAGCATGCCTACTGCCTACAATGGCGATTACATCAACGTGACTGGGACCTCCTATTCCCGCACCTATCAATTGACCGTTGGCAACAACTGGAACCCACAGCGAATGCGAGTGGTGGCACTCGTGCACCGTCGTGGCAGTGAGGGCACAATGGACAAGGAGGTCATCAACTGCCAGGGTGTGCCTCTGACGGGCGGCACGGTCGACACGTTGCCTGGCGACGTGACTGGTGACGGCCAGGTCGACATTGCCGATGTCAACGCTGTCATCGACATCATGCTAGGCAAGGCTGCACCGACAGGCTCGGCTGATGTCACGGCCGACGGTGAGGTAGACATCGCCGATGTCAATGCCCTCATCGACCTCATGCTCGGTAAACAATAAACGACTTTATAGCCAAGTCCCCCTAGCTCCCTAAAGGGGGAATAAGTGCAGAGCCGCCTCCCAACCAGGGAGGCGGCTCTCGTTGTCAGTAGAGGGTGAGTTAAAACTTTAACCCATCACCTTTAACCCTTAATCCTTTACGGGTATCTTGTCGATGCGGCGCTGGTGGCGACCGCCCTCAAATTCGGTGGTGAGAAATGTCTCGACCATGGCGATGGCCTCGTCGTTGGTGATGAATCGGCCGGGCATGGCCAGCACGTTGGCATCGTTGTGCTGACGAGCCAAGCGGGCAATCTCGGGCAGCCAGCACAGGGCCGAGCGGATGCCTTGATGCTTGTTGAGGGTCATGTTGATGCCCTCGCCACTGCCACAAATGCCGATGCCGGGATAGCACTCGCCGCGCTCAACGGCCAGTGCGCAGGCATGGGCAAAGTCGGGATAGTCGCAACTGTCCTCATTGTAGGTTCCAAAGTCCTTGTAGGCGATGCCATTTGCATCGAGCCAAGCGATGACGGCCTGTTTGGTCGCCCAGCCGGCGTGGTCGCTACACAGCCCCACCGGCACATTTTCTTTGAGTATATTGTTCATCAGTTGAGAGTTCTTAGTTGTAAGTTGTTGGTTCGTTTGCTCGATTGTTCGAGCAATCGAATGCTCGAGAATCGAAATCCGCATCTTGTTTATTGGCCTTTCAGGGCGGCGAGGGTGGCCGTGAGCGAGGCGATCTTGCTCTCGGCGTCGGCCTTCTTCTTGCGCTCCATGGCCACGACGGCCTCGGGTGCGTTGGCAACGAAACGCTCGTTGGCCAGTTTCTTCTCCACACCAGCCAGGAAGCCCTGGGCATACTTCAGTTCGCCCTCGAGCTTCTCAATCTCGGCAGCCACGTCGATGTTGTTGCCCAGGGGCACAGCCAGTTCGAGCGTGCCCACCAGGAATGACGCTGCGGTCGGATCCTTCTCAGCATTCTCGGTGATGCCGTCCAGGCATGCCACCTTGGTAATAATGCCGGTGAGCGGGTTGTCCAGGCTGCCCATCACATGCAGTTGCAACGCCTCGCGATTGCCGATGTTCTTGGCCTTGCGGATGCTGCGCACGCCACTGATGATGTCCTTGGCTTGCTGCATCTGTGCCAGCAGTGTGCGGTCGGCCTCGCCAGGCTCGGGAATGCGGGCCACCATGATGCTCTCGCCGTCCTGACGCTCGGCCAGGTGCTGCCACAACTCCTCGCTGATGAAGGGCATGAACGGGTGAATCAGGCGCAACAGCGAGTCGAAGAAGCCGAGCGTGGCGTCGAGCGTGGCTCGGTCGATGGGGTGCTGGTAGGCGGGCTTGACAATCTCGAGATACCAGGCCGAGAACTCCTCCCAGAACAGACGGTAGACCGACATCAGCGCGTCGTTGAGGCGGAACTTGGTGAAGTGGTCCTTGACCTCGGCCAATGTGGCATCGAGTACGCTCTGGAACCACTTGACAGCCAGGCGGCTGTGCTCGGGCTGCTCGATGTCGGCCACTTCCCAGCCCTTGACCAGGCGGAAGGCGTTCCAGATCTTGTTGTTGAAGTTGCGGCCTTGCTCGCACAGTGCCTCGTCGAAGAGGATGTCGTTGCCCGCCGGAGCGCTGAGCATCATGCCCATGCGCACACCGTCGGCGCCATAGTCCTCGATGAGCTTCAGCGGGTCGGGGCTGTTACCCAGCGACTTGGACATCTTGCGGCCCAGCTTGTCGCGCACGATGCCGGTGAAGTAGACGTTGCGGAACGGCATGTCGCCCACATATTCATAGCCCGCCATGATCATGCGTGCCACCCAGAAGAAGATGATGTCGGGGCCGGTCACTAGATCGCTGGTGGGGTAGTAGTACTTCATCTCGGCGTTGCCGGGATTGTTGATGCCATCGAACAGCGAGATGGGCCACAACCAGGAGCTGAACCAAGTGTCGAGTGCGTCCTCGTCGTGACGCAACTGGCTGGCCTCGATGTTCTCGTAACCTGGCAGTTGACGGGCCTTCTCTAGGGCTTCGGCCTCGGTGAGTGCCACCACATAGGCCTCACTGCCGTCATCGGTGGGCAGGAAGTAGGCCGGGATGCGGTGTCCCCACCACAGCTGGCGCGAGATGCACCAGTCCTGGATGCCCTCGAGCCACACCTTGTAGGTGCTCTTGTATTTGGGAGGATAGAACTTGAGCTCGTCGTTCATCACCGGTGGCAGGGCCATCTCGGCAAAATGCTTGAGCTTGAGGAACCACTGCATGCACAGGCGCGGCTCGATGGCCGTGTCGGGGTTGCGCTCGCTGTAGCCCACCTTGTTGTCATAGTCCTCGATTTTCTCAATCAGTCCGGCGGCTTTGAGGTCCTCGACAATCTGCTTGCGGCAGTCGTTGCGGTCCATGCCCACATACAGGGGCGACTCGGCGCTGATGGTGCCGTCGGCGTTGAAGATGTCGATGGTCTCGAGGTTATGGGTCTTGCCCAGCATATAGTCGTTGGTGTCGTGAGCGGGGGTGACCTTGAGGCAGCCCGTACCGAACTCAATGTCGACATAGTGGTCCTCGATGACGTCAATCACGCGGCCCACCAGCGGCACAATCACCTTGCGGCCACGCAGCCACTGGTTCTTGGGGTCCTTGGGGTTGACACACATGGCGGTGTCGCCCATGATGGTCTCGGGGCGAGTGGTAGCCACCACGGCATAGTAGCCCCGCTCGTCGCGATGGATGACGTTGCCCTGCTCGCGCAGCTCGGCCTCGTTCTCCAGTTCGGTCAAGCCCTCGACATAATACTTTAGGTGGAACAGGTGGCTCTTCTCCTCGCGGTAGATCACCTCCTCGTTGCTCAGTGCGGTCTGGGCCTTGGGGTCCCAGTTGACCATGCGCAGGCCACGGTAGATGTATCCCTTGTTGTAGAGGTCGACAAACACCTTGAGCACGCTCTGCGAGCGCTTCTCGTCCATGGTGAAGGCCGTGCGGCTCCAGTCGCACGATGCACCCAGCTTGCGCAGCTGCTGCAGGATGATGCCGCCGTGCTCGTGGGTCCAGTCCCAAGCGTGCTTCAAGAACTCGTCGCGCGTCAGGTCGCGCTTGCGGATGCCCTGCTCGGCCAGACGCTTCACCACCTTGGCCTCGGTGGCGATGCTGGCGTGGTCGGTGCCGGGCACCCACAGGGCGTTCTTGCCCTCCATGCGCGCGCGGCGCACCAGGATGTCCTGGATGGTGTTGTTGAGCATGTGGCCCATGTGCAGCACGCCCGTCACGTTGGGGGGCGGGATGACGATGGTGTAAGGCTCACGCTCATCGGGTGTCGACTTGAACAGCTCGTGCTGCTCCCAATACTGGTACCACTTGTCCTCGACCGCTTTCGGGTCGTATGTCGGTGCTAGTTTGTTCATCTTCTTTAGTCTTAATATTTTCTTTCCAAACTGCAAAGTTACAACAAATTTCTCAAATAGATAGAGCAACGGCTCATTTTGTGGCAAATACCCACAAAATGAGCCGTTCAGTGTCCTCTTTATGCCTCACTTGTCATCGTAGTGGCCGTAGGCCGCCAGCACGATGACGATGACCTCCATGTCATGGATTTCATAGATTAGCCGGTGCCGCGCGGTGATGCGGCGGCTCCAGCGGCCCTTTGGCTCACCCTTGAGTTGCTCGGGATGCCCGGTGCCCGTCTGGGGATGCTCATAAAGTTCGCCAACCAATTTCAGCGCTTTTTTATAGGCCTTTGGTTCGCTCTTCAGCAACCTTTGGAAATCTTCTTGGGCTTTAGACTTGAATTCAACCCTATAACTCATAAGCTTCTGATATAAGCATCAAACTCCTCTACGCTATCAAATGCGACTGATGGCCCCTTGCTGGCTTCCTCAATGCGGGCGAAAAATTCTTCTTTGGTCATCAGGGTGGGGTCGTCCTTTTGGGCTTTGGCCACAATGCGTTTCAACGCCTTGACGGCCTTGCGCATCAGGCTCTCATCCTGTGAGATTTCGGCTAAAGTCTCAAAGAGCTCCTCGTTGAGTTGTAATTGTGCAGTTGTCATGACCTTAATATTTTTGCGCAAAGTTAATGCGTTTTTTGCAAACAAACAAACTGACGGCTCATTTTGTGGCAAATGCCAACAAAATGAGCCGTTCTGTTTGGTTGGCCTAAGTGGCAGCCACGACTAAAGTCTAGCGCCTATCGCCTATAACTTACTGCTTGCCTAGCATGATGTCGATCACGGCGTTGACATCGGCGATGTCGACGTTGTCGTCGCCATTGACATCACCCTTCTTGCCCTGAGGCCCGGGAGTGGCGTTGGGGTTCTTGCCCACAAAGTTGACCTTGATGTTCTGCTCCAGCGGGGCAAAGTAGATGTTGATGTTGACCAGCAGTGCCTGCTCGTTGAACTCAGCGTTCATCGTGATGGGCACCTCGCCCAGTGTGGTACCAGCCCAGAAGTCAACATTGGGGTCATCGCCCTCGGTGATGGTGATGTTGCGGTTCTCGACACTGGTCAGCGTGTAACCAAACTCCTCAAACTCGGTGTTGGCAGCCAGTTTGTCGACCACGATGTTGCCCACGCCCAGTTCGGTTTCAGGTGTCACGAGCTTGAAGTTCTTGATGAGCAGGGTGTAGGTCCCGTCCTCTTCTTGATTGAGCGTCACGTTGGCAGCCTGAGAGCCACCCTGGCCATTGATTGACACGGCAATCTTGCCGGCATAGTCGGTGGCCATGGCACCCAGGGTGCAAGCGGCGGCCACAAGCATTGCAAAAATTTTCTTCATAGTTCAGTATGTTTTAAAATGAATGAGTAAACAGATGGATTGGGTGCTTCACTGATGGCCCAGCATAATGTTGATGATGGCGTTGACATCGCCCACATCAATACCACCCTCGCCGTCGACATTGGCGTCACCAGTGTAGTTGCTTGCGCTGTCTAAGCCTAGCAAGATGTTGACCAGGATGTTGACATCACCCACATCCACTGAGCCGTCGTTGTTCACGTCGCCACGCAAAGCCGGCTTCTTGGTCACGGTCAGCGTGCGGGCCTCCATGTCCAGCGTGAAGTTCCACTTGCCGGCTTCCAGACCGTAGGCGCGGGTCTTGCCAAACTCGCCAAGGTTCAAGGGCGTGTTCAGTGCATTGCCCGTGATCAGATAGTCGGGCATGTCGGTGTCGCCGAAGGCACCGAAGCGATAGGGCAGGATGTAGTTCCAACCGCCCTGGTCGTTGTTTTCGGCAAGCTGGGTGGTGAAGCTGAAGTAGTAGAACGATTTGTTGCCTGCAGTAGTCACCTCGGCAGTATAGACTTTCTCGTCTTCAGTGCTCATTTCGTAACCCACGTTGGGTGCCCAGGCGTTGCCGTTGACCTCTCCCAGGATGTAGACCTTGCCGGTGATGGGGTTGAACACCTTGCTCACGGTTAGCGTCTTGTTGTTTAGGTCGAGCGTCAGGTCCCACTCGCCAGCGGCAATCTTGAAGGAGTTGTAGATGCCCCAGTCGGTGAGCGACAGGGCTGTACCTAGATTTGAGTCGTCAATGAGCAGGTCAGCACTCTCGGCACCCGTGCGGAAGCCCTTGATGCCATCCCAGCCATCGGCATCATTGGCCAACTGGGTGGTGAAGCTGAAGTAGTCATATCCATCAGCACTGCCCGTGGTAGTGATGCGAGCGGTATAGACGTTGTTCTCGCCTGCGGTCATCTCATAGCCCACATTGGCGGCCCAGGTATTGCCATTGACGGTACCCATGACGTAGGCCTTGCCGGTGAGCGGGTTGCGGGTGACGTTGATGGTGTACAGGGCGTAGTTCTTGAAGTCGGGGCCGGTCACGCCGATGGCCACACGATAGTTGCCATAGCCCAGATTCTCGACATTCTTCACCACCATAGCGCTCTGGCCCTCGGTAGTGACATCAAAGTTTTCGGCAGTCAGATTCAACGCCTGGCCGCTGTAGGACAAATCATAGGTCTTGGTGGCGGCATCGAAGTTGAAGCCCTCGAGCGTCACGCCATTGAGCGCGATGTTGTTGATGCCAGCGTTGTAAATCAGCTCGACATCATCGACATAGACCTTGTCGCCCCCAGTGCCAGTTCCTGGCTGTGCATTGGTCGAAATTGTTACCATGATGGCCTTGGCATCAACTCCAGCGTTGTAGGTAAACGGGAAGGTGTAATCAGTCCAGTCTTGGGTAGGCAGAGCCTCGTTTTTTGCACTTGCTGCAACATTGGTATAGGTTGTACCGTCTGGGATGGGTTCCTGATAATAAGAGCCGTCTGTAATTGCTGCACTGAATGAAGCCTTGTGTGAATTATTCTTGAGTGCTACCTTTATTGATGACTTGATGGAATCTGGTTTGGCATAAAGTTGAACAAAAAATGGTCCGTATTTTGCGTATTTGTCATTTTCGTCAGATGAGTAGTTCGCATTCATATCCATCTCACTGTGGTTGTCATAACTTGTAGCAGTCATACTGCCTGCTTTCAAACGACCTGTCGTGAGTGTTCCATTAGCTTTTGCAATCCATAGGTCTGTACATGAAACGACAGCACATTTCCCGCCATTATGATCTTCATAAGTAAGTTTACTAATTGTTCTTGCAGTGCCAGAATAATCGCCAAAGCAAGTACCGAATCCATGCCAGCTATATAGGGTCCCTTCTGCGCCAGGCTCATACAGATTGTTACCCACCGAGTGCCACTCCTCGAAGTCGCTGTTGGGGATTTGGAAGGTCTGGGCGTAGGCGGCGACCGCATCGCTGGTGTAGTCGACGGGCTGGCCGTTGAAAGTGCCATGTGCGGCAACGGTGTTGGTGTCGGTATAGCGCACCAGCAGCGACACGCCGTCGCGGTTCAGGGCCACCAGGTGGATGTCGCCCACGGTGGTGACCGCTACATTGTTGTAGGTTGTTCCATCTACAGTCACGTCACACACGTTGTCGTGTGGCGAAACGGTGACCGTCTGTGCCTGCAGACCCAGCACGCATGCCGCTGCAGCCAGTAGTGTAGAAATCTTCTTCATTGTTTTTATTAATCTTAAATAATGTTTGCCTTTATGTCATTTCTGAGTTAGCAATCATAAGTCCCCCTCTTCAGGGGGGATTTAGGGGGGCAAAACCTCCTACCTCAGCCGGTAGGTCAGCCCCAGCGTGCCATAGATGGGGAAGAGCTTCTGCTCGATGGTGTGGAAGTTGCTCTTCATCGTAGGCGTCACGCCCCAGTTGAGCTCGGCGTAAGCACCCATGCGCTTGCCGAAGCGCCAGTCGGCCCCGACACCGATGCCCCAGTGCCAACGGCGCATGTGCTCGCTGAAGTCGTAGTCGCCACGCTCATTAGCCTCCTCGCCCAGCAGAATCTTGGCCCCGGTAGGGTCGTCGACACGCAGATAGCCGTTGTGCGCCCAGCCGCTAAACTCACGGTTGAGCAGATAGGACAGATAGGGACCCACACGCAGGTCCACCTTATTGATATGTAGCACTGCTTGGATGGGCAGGGTGAGCATCCACTCGGTGGTCTTGGTGGTTACATCGCCGGTGAAGCGGCCCGCCATGCGTTCGCCGCCTTTGACAATCTCCATGTTGTAGTTTTTGACCCGCGCATCCTCGCTCATGGCCTTGTTCTCAAAGCGCAGACTCACCACAGCACCCCAGCGGTCGTTGATGGGATAGAGTGCGTCGCCGCCCACCGATGGGTTGAGCTGCGGCGTGTAGCTGTTCAGGCCGCGAATCTCGGCCGGCATGCCCACGGGCATGTTGCCGCCCACGTTGTAGCCCACACGCAGGGTGTAGAGCAGACGCTCGCCGAAGGTGCGCTTAACGCTCTCAATCACTGTGCGGCCAGTCATCGGCCCCACAGCCAGCAACAATGTCAATATCGTAGTTATTAACTTCATCTTCTCTTTTTTTATTCCCTTCCCCTACATTATGACCGCGCTGCGCGCTGGTAGACCGCAATGCTGGTAGACCGCGCTGCGCGCTGGTAGTGGGTAGGGTAGATTATTCATTATGCATTATGCATTGTGCATTATGCATTGTGCATTCGCTTTACTCTTGCTTGCTGCAGATGAGCCGTACCTTGTCGATGCACAGCTCGCTGTCGATAGCGCCCTCAAACAGGTCGCCCTTGACGCTCGACGCAAACACGATGGTCAGGTTGTAGCCGAAGTTCTCCAGCAGCTGCGTGTCAATGTCTTCGGTGTAATTGAACTCAATCTCAAATGGTGTCCACTGGCTTGTGTTGTCCACCCGCGGCATCTTGGCCAGGGCCACGATGTTGGGGTTGGTCTGCACATCATGCCCCAGCAACATCACCTCGTTGCCCTGCGCATCGTGGTTGCGGTAGAACACGGCGTAGATTGAGCCGTCGTCCTGACGGGTGGGGTCCTCGACAAACTTGCCGTCGGCACCAAGAACCATAAATTTAGGACCGCGCTTGTACTTGAAGTAGCCTGTGAGCTTGACCGGTCGCTGGTTGAACGGCATGCCGAAGCGGGTGGCGTTCAGCGGCTTGGTGGCCACAGGCGTGATGTCGAATGTGCCGATATATAAGTTGCCCGATGCTATGGGTTTCTTGGACATCAACCCCAGAGGGCCTGTGCCACGCGTGATGAGCTTGAGGCCGTAGCCGTCATAGCCGTCAATCATCGGGATGGTGGGGTACTCATCGGGCTTGGCTTTGCTCATGCTCTGCTTGAAGCCCGGGTTGCCACTGGCCCAGGTCTCACCCAGTGTCGAGATGCCCGAAGTGTTCTGCCACTGATAATATTGGCTCGTGCCTGAGGTCACCAGGTCAAACTTCTCGAAGTCAAATTTAATGGTGTCGGTCACAGTCACCACCACAGGGGTGAAGCTCACCTTGTAGCGGCGGCTCCACTGACCGTCCTGCGATGTGACGGTGTATGCCACAGGGCCTTGGCTGAAGTCATGCACCGAGCCGTTCTCGGGCACGATGGTGGCACCCTCGGTCAACTTGAAATGCGGGGCCAGAGCCGTTAGGTCGGCATGCGAACGCACGTTGAAGTTGATGACCGTGTCGGTTGAGAGCACCTGCTTCAGTGTGTCGGTCACCTGAAAGAACATCTGTTGGGGGTTGGACACATGAACCGTTGCCTGTTCGATGTCACACTCAGCATTCAGAGGTTCGTCCTTGAAGCACGAACTCAGCATCAGCGGCATCGATAGGGTGAGGGCGGCTAACCCGATATGTTTCAATGTATTAATCATTCTAAAATTCAAAATTTTCTCAATCAAACTGCAAAGATAGAAAAAAAAACTTAAATGTCTACTATTTTATGTTTAAAAAATGCCAACCACCACTATATCAGTGAATAATCATGATATCTAGTTGAACAATCAACCACGAACCACGCGAATGTGATAGAGGTTATTAATCGATGTACTAAGCTTGAAATTGGGTATAAGGAGATGTAAAACTATTGGCAAAAGCAAGTGCTTTGCCAATAGTTTTATGTATTTTACTGGATTTTTATTGAAAACTGAAGGCTGTCTTGGATGTATCGGTTGAAATGGTTTGTCAGGTGGACGGCGGCAAGTATAGCTGCACAATCAAACCAGCTGGTGGGCCACTGACAAGGCCGTGAGCAGGTCCACGCCGTGGCCATCGCCCATGGTGAGCGGGTTGTGGCCGGCTAGGATGGACCCGATGGCATGCAGGTTGTCGATGGTCGTGCCGTCTTTGAGCGGATGCAGTGCCGTGTCGGTCAGTACACCGCAGTGCATGAAGGGCTGGTCGCCCATCAGGCCATAATGACTCCAGTTGTCTCGCCCGGCTGCGGCGTCTACATCCAGTCCCATCAGAGGCTCGATGATGGCATCGCGCGTGGCGACCAGACCCTGGCTCAGCAACGACCCCGTGGCCAGCACATAGTGTTGGGCCGTGATGGGTATGCCGGGAGACTTCACGGTATAGGCTGCCGTAATGTGGTGGTCGGCCAGCTTGACGCAGCCAACGCTTTCGCCAGTCAAGAACTTGCCGCCCAGCATCTTGAAGTAGTGGCGCAGCAAGGCCGCCATGCGTGTGCCAGGCACCGAGGGTGGCATGGTGGCCAAGAAGTGGAGTGGGACGGTGACCCAGCGCCGCAGCAGATTGACCGGATAGTCGTCCTCCAAACCCACAATGGCCGGTAGCAGAACCACCTCATCGCCGGCACAAGCTTGGTTGATTGCCTCGGCCAGGTGGCGCAGCTTGCTGCCAACGCCTATGGTGCGTGCCAGGTTGACAGCGCGCATCTCTGCAGCACTGCGTCGAGGTTGGCTCAGGCTGTCGACCTCAATGTCGCGCACGGTCACTTGGCAACCCAGTTGTGCCAGGTTGTGAGCCATGATGTGGATGGGAAAGTCGACAAATCCCTTGAGGTTGAGCACAGTCAGGTGTTGCCACGGTAGGCGGTCGGGACTAGCAGTGGTGGCCATGCCGCGCAGCGACAGCCATGCGGGCTTGGTCACGCCCAGTGGCGTGATGCGCCAGTGGTTGTGCTGTGGGTCGCCGGTCAACGTGGCACCAGCGTCGTCAAGCAATCGCTGTGCTTCAAGGGCTAACGAGGCGATATTTTCGGTTCCAATCTTCTGATAGGGATGGTCGTGTGGCAGTCGAGCGATGGCCTCGATGGGGCTGGTAACCTCCTGACCGTCGATGCAACCCAGCAACTCCATCGACCCGCCATTGAGCTGCAACGTCGATGGTGCGGCCGACACGATGGTCACCCGTCGGCCTGTCTTGGCCAGGGCGATACCGCAAGTCAGTCCGCTCAGGCCGGCTCCGATGATGAGGGTATGCAGGGTGGTCATGGTTGCACCTCCTTTCGTCCGATGGCTTTGTCCAGTCCGCACAGCCCCTGATAGATGGCTGCCGTCAACTGCGCGTCACGCAATGCGTTGCCCCAGGCCACGGGTTTGGCCCCTCGCCAGCGCTCGTCCAGCAGGCGGGCCAGGTCGCATTGTGCTTGCTGGGCATCGCCGGTCAGCTGGGCCAGCAGATTGGCCGTGCGGCAGGCGCATGACTTGCCTTGGCAGGCTCCCATGCCCAGTCGCGTGCGGCGCATCAGGTTGGCCAAGTCATGGGCCTGCAGTTGTTCGATGGCATAGCGCACCTCACCGATGCTCACGTTCTCGCACTCGCAGATGTTCATGCGGTCGAGTGCGTCGGTGGCAGGGATGGCTCGGCGGCGGTCGCCGTGTCGCTTGCTTGAGTTGCTCTTGCCCGACGGTTTGAAGCCGCCGGTGATGACGTTGCGCTCTTGCGAACCCGGCAGCGGCTGGGTGGTTGTTGTGCAAGCTGCGTCAACACCCAGTTTGCGGCAGGCAAGGTCGGTGGCCAGCTCGGCCATCTTGCGGTAGGTGATGAGTTTGCCGCCTGTGATGGTGATCAACCCCTCCATGCCGTCGCGTGAGGCATGGTCCATGCACACGATGCCGCGGCTGATGCTGCGACCCGATGGGTCGTCGTCGCTGGCGATGAGTGGCCGCACACCGGCAAAGGCGCGCAGCAGCCTTGTCTGTGCCAAGCGTGGCACCATCTGTTCGCCCTCGCGCATGAGCAGGTCGACCTCGGCAGCGGTCACGCGCATGTCGTCGACTTGAGCGATGTCGATGCGGTCGCTGGTCGTGCCCATCAGGCTTACGGCCCCGTCGGGCACCAGGATGTCGGCGTTGGATGGGCGGCGACAGCGGTTCAGCACCATCTGGCCCATGCGCTGGCCGTAGACGAGCATCGTTCCCTTGGCCGGGAACATCTGGATGTCGATGCCGGCATGGCGAACAATCTGTGCCCCCCAGATGCCGGCGGCATTGATGGTGACTGAGGCATGGTAATCATGAGTCAGGCCTGTGCGGTGGTCCAGGGCGCGAACACCCAGGACACGGCCTCCAGCCACAATCAGGTCGGTCACTTTATGCTCGATGAGTGTCTCGGCCCCGTGCAATCGGGCATCTAGCACATTGGCCAAGGTCAAGGCAAAGGGGTCGATTGACGCGTCGGGCACGCGCACCGCTCCCCGCAAGTCGGGGTTGAGGGTCGGCTCGAGCTGCAGGGCCTGCTGTGGATCGATGACCTCGGCGCTGATGCCCACCTGACGGCAAGCCTCGACAAAGGTGGCCTGGTAGTCCAAGTCATCGTCAGGCAGGGTAACAAACAGTCCGTCGGTGGGCTCGATGCAGTGGCAAGCGATGCGCCGCAGCACCTCGTTCTCCTGGATGCACTCGCGTGCACTGTCGGGGTCGGTGACGGCATAGCGTCCGCCGCTGTGCATCAGCCCGTGGTTGCGTCCGCTGGCCCCATGGTTGTAGTCGTGACGCTCAAGCAGCAGCACGTTCAGTCCGCGCAGCGCGCAGTCGCGCGCCACTCCGGCCCCGGTCACGCCGCCGCCAATCACAATCACGTCATATGTCGCATGCTCATTATTGCTCACAATCGGCAAAATTACAAAAAAAATCTTAGACTTTAGATTTTAGACTTTAGATTTTAGCTTTCTGTCTTCAGCTCTCAGTTTGCAGCGACTACTGGCAACTGATAACTATGTGTTTTTATTATCTAAAATCTACCACATTTTGTATGTTTCTATGATGAAATGGTGCAAGTATGCGAAATTTTGGATAAATTTGGCTGC
>DEKO01000121.1:4694-5218 GCA_002353885.1 Porphyromonadaceae bacterium UBA2720 | reverse complement strand
AAGTAAAGATAATATATTTTCAAAACTTATGACAATGAAGAGATTAATGACACTGTTGCTGATGATGATTGCCGTCATCGCGACTCAGGCACAGAGCCTGACCGGAAAATACTGGTATGCCGACATGTCGGACAAGGAGAACAGCATGGGGCTGATTCTGGTATACGACGTGCAAGGGCAATGCATGGCAGTCATGGTGACGGAGGACAAGGAAGAAATCGGTAATGGAGCCACTCTGGTCGTCTCCTTAAAGACGGCCGTGCCCGGCATCTATACCCTGCAGGGCAAGAAGGTGAGCATGAAGTTTGACCGCGACAGGGCTGAATCTGAGCTGGAATATGACATACAAGGAGTGGATGAGGCGACCAAGAAGATAATCATGCCCAGGTTGAAGTTTGAGATCGAAAAGAAGAAACCGCAACTGGAGGCCGAACTCATCGAAACGCTGCCCACCAACGACAGTTACGAGATCACCAAGCTCACCGACAACGAGCTACAGTTTGATGGCGGCTTCGATTTTGTCG
>DEKO01000121.1:701-4630 GCA_002353885.1 Porphyromonadaceae bacterium UBA2720 | reverse complement strand
AATCTCGTGCCAACGAGCGCAGAGCCGAGGTTGCTCGAGCTATGCCGAGTGCAGCCGAGATTATCCAAATCTATTCAAGTCCTGCCGGATTTCACCCTCGGCAGGACTTGGCATTTCTGTTCGGCCAGTGCGCAATGTGCCCGGACTAGAGCAGTGGTTGCTCGGCCTGGCCGATGCGGAACTGCTGTGGGGTCTGGCCCGTGTGCTGCTTGAAGTAGCGGCACAAGAACGATGTGTCGCTGATGACACCGATGCCCGCTGTGCCCTTGAACTTGGGCAACTCGTCTTCAAACTTGTTGCGGAAGTAAGCGTTCTCCAGATTGTGAATCGAACGGAAAATCGTGTCCTGCTCTTGATCGTAAGTGGCCATGCCACAACGGCGAGTGCCCAGGTGAGAGTTATAGTCCGTCCCGTAGAACAGGTCGGTGCTACAACTGCCCCGGGCAATAGTGCCAAAGAATCCTCCCATATTGTAGTGTTGTCGTGTGATTAAGATTGAGGGCACAAAGTTAAATTTTATCGCGATTACACTACCATTTTGAGCGATTTTAATTGAAAAAGATTGTCGGTTGTGGCAAAGAACCGAGAACTGAAAACTGAAGACCGAAAACTTAATTCTCAAATTTCAATTCACAATTTTCAATTATAAAGGGGAACTATATACCTGTTGTCCCTCTGCCACAAAGTAGGGTCGTCGAGTGCGGCGACCCTACTGGCTGATTGCGATTATTATCACTATACTAGGTTACTACCATATTTGTTAGCGATCGCCGCACGCGGCGATCCTACAATATTTGCTAGCAGGGACAACTTGTATATAAATCCCAAACCATTTCCTCAAAACTACTGCTTCAGTTCTTTCTCGAAGAGTTTATCTATTTGCTCTTGAATATTTGGTGCCAAAGGAGGAATCTTGTTGTTTTTCTCAAACTGCCGCAGTTCCTGAATATTCATTTCCACCTTATTTTCTTTGCGCATCTGCTTATACTCTTTCTTGTCGACGTAAGCAAAGTCGGTAGCAAACGACTGAACTTGAATTAGGTATTCAATACCAGAATGACGGTGTCGTCCAATATCAGTGTACTGCGACATTATATAATCATTAGTGGTTGAATTTCCTATTGAGTCGGTGCGATACACCTGATAGAATGTTACTTTACGGCGTTGTTGCTTTACAGTGTCGGGGACAAATGTTTTGCCTTTTTTGGTCGCTTCTTCTGTTTTCTTTTTATTCTCACGATGATAGGAGAAGGTACTCAAATCAAACGACACAGTGCGAGTGAGTTCTTTTTTATCCCAGTAGATATAGCCTAACTGGCTTATGCTGTCAGCAATAATCTGACGGCCATCGCCGGCATCGGTCAGAGTGATTATGCCTTGCTGCTGGAGTTTGCACAATTTGTTGTAATATGGTTCTTCGGGCAACCTTGCATATTTGTCGTAACGACCTGAAGTGCTGCTGTACAGGGTTTGCCAGAAAGCACTTTGAGCCTTGGATAGATGGCGCGACTTGCTTTCTACTTTTTTCTTCGCAATATTATAAGAGTTGTCAACCACTCCACCACGGAAGAAGATAGGACCTTCATCATCAATATAGACGTCACGGAAATAGGTTTGGCAATAAAGCAGTTCCTTGGGTTTGACAACGATCTCGGGCAAGTCGTAGTTCGCGTCATCGAGGATGATTTTGTTGTCTTTAATATCGGCCACATCAATCGTCAGTGGTTTGTAAGCCACTTGAGACAGATGAATGGTTTTGTTGCCACTTAAATTGTCAAACCAACCGTCGGCATCGGTGCTGGCGATAAATTTGCCCTCGGGGGTGGTAGCGGTTACAAACGGTACAGGTATGCCATCGCTATCAAGCACTTGAACACGCTGCGCATGCAGCGACAATGTACTCAACAATAGCAGACAAATGATGAATAGAATTTTTCTGCTCATAATTATATGTAATTTTTGAAAAAATTTCTGCAAAGATAGATAAAATTCGGGAATTATAAGCAATTTGATATAAGAAAGTAAACTATATACTTGTTGTCCCTCTGCCACATAATCACGTTAAATTAATGGGTGCTCGGCCTGGCCGATGCGGAACTGCTGCGGGGTCTGGCCCGTGTGCTGCTTGAAGTAGCGGCACAAGAACGATGTGTCGCTGAACTGATAGTCCCACGCAATCTGCTTGATGGGGTCGGTGCTGGTGCGCAGCAGCAACTTCAGTTGCATCACCACATACTGGTCGATGATGGCTTTGGCCGTGTGGTGGGTGGTGCGTTGCACGATGGTGTTCAGGTATTTGGGCGAGATGTTGAGTCGCTGGGCATAGTAGGCCATGCGCCAGCGCACAACCAGCAAGGCCGTCTAGTTAGCATCTGCTTTCTCTATTGAGCAAATCTTTCGTTGAACTCGCGTTAAATCACTGCGACTGCTGGACTGTGTTGAGCACTGCCATCACGCGGTCGACGATGAGCTGTGGTGGCAGGTCACGCAGACAGTGGTAGTCGTCGTAGCGGCACTCCTCCTGGCCGAAGATTGAGCATGGGCGGCAGGGCAGGTCGAGCTGCACGGCGTTTGCCGCGTCTTGATGCCAGCCCATGAAGCCGCACCAGGGGTGTGTGGCACCCCACACGCTCACCACGGGTGTGCCAGTGAGCGAGGCCAGGTGCATGTTGGCCGAGTCCATCGACACCATCACGTCGCATTGGCGCAAGATAGCATACTCGTCGGTGAACCCGTGCTGGATGCCGGCCAGCGATGTCGTGCGCGGATATTTGTCGGCCAGTGTGGCCAGTTGTCGCTTCTCTTTGTTGCCGCCGCCAAACAGGATTATCTTCACCTCGTCGCACTCGAGCAGCCGGGCGATGACCTGCTCCATCTGTGCCAGCGGGTACTCCTTGCCGCGATGTTGCGAGAACGGAGCGATGGCCACCCAGCGTTCGCCTTGGCCCTTGGTGGGCAGCACAGTGGTCTGGGCATGGTTGAATCCCTCAAATGTCTCGTCGCATGCCAGGCCTAGCCGATTGAACACATCGGCATAGCGGTCGATGGTGGGCGTGAGCTGACGACGGATTTTTCCCTTGGTCAGCTGGCGCTTCTCGCTATGGCCCTTGTCGATGCGGGCTATCTTGACGCCACGCAGGCGCAACACGGCACCCATGATCCACGACCGCAGCACACTGTGCAGGTCGGCCACGGCATCTATCTGATATTGCTTGCGCACCTGGTGAGCCAGGCGCATCATGCCCCAAGGGCCAGAGTAGTCGTTGGTCACGTCCACACCCCGCACCACCAGGTTGGCGGGACGGTCGATGAACAGGTTGGCCGACCACTGGCGGGTCACCATGACAAAGCGCGTGTCGGGATGGGCATGGCACACCGAGTAGAGGACTGGTATCGTGATGGCCACGTCGCCTAGGGCCGAGAACCTGATGACCAGCACATTGCGGGGACTAGCGTTTGTTGGCATACAGGATGGGGTTGGTGGATGGGTCGTTGTACATCTTCATCTGACGATAGACCTTCATGAACTTGCGCCCAGCTGCGATGTCATCCAGCAGTTGGGTGATAGCCTTCGACAGATCGGTGCGTTGCTCAAGCAGCACGTCCAATTTGGCCTGGCAACGCGAGCGGTGGTCATCGCTGGCCTCAGAACGCTGAGCTTCCTCGTGCATGTGATAGATTTTCAAGGCCAGGATCGACAGCCGGTCGATGGCCCAGGCAGGGCTCTCGGTGTTGAGTGTCGCCTCGGGCAGCACAGTCACGTGTTTATACTGCTCGCGAAAGTGGGTGTCAATCTCCTCGACCAGATCGGTACGGTCTTGGTTTGAATGGTCGATGCGCCGCTTCAGTGTCAGGGCCTTGACGGGGTCGATGTCTGGGTCACGGATGATATCCTCGAGGTGCCACTGCACGGTGTCAATCCAGCACTT
>DEKO01000121.1:0-653 GCA_002353885.1 Porphyromonadaceae bacterium UBA2720 | reverse complement strand
TCCACATCGTCGGTCACATGATAGAGCTCGATGGTCTTGTCGAATATCTCGTTGCAGGTCTGTACAAATGTCATTGCGATGATTATTGGTTTCGGGCTGCAAATGTACTGCTTTTTCTGCAATCACACAATATCTGGCGTCACACACATCAGCAAATCGGCTATGGCACAACGACTGTGCGGGCGCTGAGGTCGGAGTAGACGACAATCTGCACGCCCTTCTCGTCCTTGTCCACAGGCTGGCCTTGCAGATTGTAGCGTGCCACCTCGGTGGCATTGGGGTCGTGTGCGATGGTGGCCTCAATCGAGCCTTCTTCGGGTGTGACCGCAAGGCGCGACATGATTACAATCTCGCGGAACGAAGCCTCGCCGCCCGACGGAGCATAGCAGTCGCTGGTCATCTGGTCGNNCGTCACTGCTCATGTGCTCGACCACAAAGCCGTGCTCGGCCAGCTGGTTGATGACGTCGCCCAGGGTGACGATGTTGCCATAGTAGCTGGTGTAGAAGTCCTGCATGCCAGCGGGGATGGCGCCGCTCAGACTGATGCCCTCACGGGCCTGCTTGCCCGTGGCGATGATGTTGACATACTGCCGCTGTGCCACACTGGCCAACCCGCACACGAGCAGACAACTCAAGAAGAATAACCTTTTCAT
>DEKO01000196.1 GCA_002353885.1 Porphyromonadaceae bacterium UBA2720 | reverse complement strand
AATGCTCACGCTCGGCCATCAGCGAACAAGTTCGCATGGCACTCGCTTAATCGCATTTTTCATTGTTCATTATACATTCTTCATTAATCATGTGTGTCGTGTGTGTCGTGTGTGTCGTGTGGAGAAGAGAATAAGATTTGTGAAGGCGCTAGAATTCTAGCCTGAAACCGCGTTCTTTGAGCTCGTTGTAGCTCTCGCGGTTGAACGTGTACAAGAATGCCTCTTTGCGGTTGGGCAAGATCACCTTGTCGTCAAGCTCGGTCAGCAAGCCCAGGTGTCGCATCTTGTTGTAGAAGTTGCGGCGGTCAAACTTCACCCCAAGCACCGCCTCGTAGAGCCGCTGCAGCTGGGTCATCGTGAATCGCTCAGGTAGCAACTCAAACCCGATGGGCTCGAAGTGAATCTGATGCCGAAGCGCATCGATGGCATGGCGCAGTATCGAGTCGTGATCAAACGCCAGGCGCGGCACCTGGCCCAAGGCAAACCACTTGGCCTGTGCGGCATCGTCACCGCCCACCACATCGCATTGCCGCACCAGCGCATAGTAGGCAATGGTGATCACGCGCTCACGCGGGTCGCGGTCGACCGTGCTGAACGTGTAGAACTGGCGCATATAGGCTCCGTCCAGCCCCGCCTCTTCGTGCAACTCGCGCCGAGCACACTCGTCGGCAGTCTCATCCATACGGATAAAGCCGCCAGGAAATGCCCATCGCCCTTTATAGGGCTCAATGCCGCGCTCGATGAGCAGCACATTCAGACGCATTCCGTCAAAGCCGAACACCACACAGTCGGTCGTCACCGCCGGATGGGGATATTGATAACTATACTTCAGCTCGCTCATGTCAAAATTATACTATTGTGTAAATTTCACGCAGCAAAATTAGTGCCAATCTCTGACATGGCCAAAAATTATTGCGTAAAATTCACGCATTTAACCATCTTTAACAGGATCAAGGGTCAGAGGATAGGGTTGTTGCTGTAGGGACGGCATTGCTATGGTCCCCCTAGCCCCCTAAAGGGGGAACTGCCTAGCTGCATTATTCATTTTCCATTATTCATTGTGCATTATGCATTATGCATTGTGCATTATGTAAGTGTAATGGCTCTACTACTTTACTACCCTACTTCTCTACTACTAAAAAAGTATCGCCTTTACTCCTTAACTACTTAACTTCTTAACTACTGAAGAAGTCTCGGCTGAACTACTTCATTCTAAAACCAAATTCGGCTGGATGAATCCATCCAGCCGAATAATATCCATCGCTCAAAAAAACGTTACTCGGTCAGTCCGAAGCACTGCTTGATGGCAGTACGGATGTCCTGTGCATAGCGGTTGTTGCCCTTGAGGATGTTGAGCACGGTCTTGATGTAGTCGTCCTTCTTGTTGAGTCCGCACAAGGCAGCGACATTGCTGTCGCCCAAAATCTGCTTCTGGTTGAACACGCGCAACACACCATGATAGTCGCCCTGCTGGTGCAGGACATGGAACTCGCGACAGAAGTCCTCGTACATGCTGCGCGGGTCAATCTCGTTGACCAGGTCAATCATGTGCTCTTCGAGAGCGTTGATGTTGCGGAATTTCATGTCAATGCGGACCTCGACCTGGTGCTTGACACGATGTCGCACGTGCTGCAGAGCTTGCTGCTTGATCTCGTGGTCAAACATCTGCAGCACCGAACGCTTGACCTTGGCAAAGACATCACTATCGTTGCGACGGCGGTAGCGCGCCACGGCACGCACCACACCCTCGAGCATGAGTATGTTCTCAATCTCGGCCACATCGGGCACGAGGATGTTTTTCTTGCGCAGATAGGCCACCTCCTCCTCGCTGCGGCGGTCGCGGTCGACAATGCCGCGGCTATCGAGCTGGTGAAACGACTTCAGGTCGTTGAACGAGCGCACACTCTCGATGACCTTGTCGCAACTGCCCAGGGGCTTGACCGTGTACTCGGGGAAGATGAGCGGATAGAGCTTGGAGTCGATGCTGTGGGTGTCGTCGCCCTCGACAAAGAGCACTGGCTTGCGGCTGCCCAAGATGTCGAAGTAGAGCGCGTCGCCTAGATTCTGACTGGACTGCATCACCTCATAGTCCCAAGCGATGGCCACCGGGTCGAACGACTTGACCCAGATGCACTGGTTGTCGGTGCGGCTCGAGGCAAAGTCCACGTCGTGGGTATTGTAGATAAAGGTGCAGTCGGGTCGCATCTCCTCGATGACGTTCCACAACGTCTGCATGATGCTGTGGTGGATAAAGGTCTCAGGATCATCGACAATGATCATGGCGTCGGGCATGGCATAGAGCACCGCCCCCAGATAGTAGAGCACCGCCTTCTCGCCATCGCTCAGGCGCAGCATGCTGTACTTGTCGTCGTGCCCCTCGGTGGTGAACATGAGCTTGCCGTTCTCGCGCAGCACCTTGTTTTTGGGAAACACCGACTGCCACTTCCTCACCACCTGGTCGAGCCGTGTCTTGGGAAACTCCATCTGCTCGCCCATGAGCTGGTGCGCCTTGTAGTTCATCAACTCACGGAACTCGTCGATGAGCATGATGTAGGCCAGCTTGTCAAACTCGGTGTCGGCCGAGTTCTTGACTTGGTGCGACGTCTCGTTGATGTGGTTGAACATCGCGTCGATTGAGCCCGGCAGCGGTTTCTCTGTGCTCTGGATGGGGAACAGGGCCTTCAGTGCCGAGATGCGGTAGGCCTTGTCGGCACACTCCTTGATGATCTGGTTGCAGAAGCGCGACTTGCCCGACCCGTTGGCACCGATGATGGTGATCTGCCGCGTGTCGCGCAGAATGGTGCTCTGCTTGCCGTCTATTCGTTTGGGTAGTAATAAATCCATCTTTAATTCAATGCACAATGCATAATGCACAGTGCTCAATTATTAGTCGCTAGTTTATTTCTTCAAGTTATCAAAAGTGGTCTTGACTATTGAAGTCAAAATCCTTATTAATTCTCTGCAGTCATTGAGCATGCTTTCGGCTTGCGATTGTGTAATAATCTCGCTTTCTTCAAATAATTCAAGCCAATACTCGCTCTCGTTCGCTTCTTTCAAAGCAATATTCATCTTGGTCCCAAAATCAGCATTACTCTGGGCTCGAACAGCCTCTTTGACATTTGCTCCAATGCTTGTACTTGAACGAAGAAATTGACGTGTCAAGTCATACGCATGCATATTCTCGTTGACATAGCGGTACAGCTTTATACTGCGCAAGGCAAATGCTTTGCTTTTGGCTACGATTAAATTATCACAATCCTGTCTCATAGGCTAAGTCATTGTGCAGAAGGTTAAATGATGCGCATTAATTATGCATTGTGCATTGTGCATTGTGCATTATGATCATGCATTGAATTAAAGTTTCTCAAGGATCCAGGGAATGGGCTCTAGCACGGGCATCTTCATGTGAGTGTCGAGGCCCTTGATGAAGGCCACAGCCACATCTTTCTCATCGAAAGCCTTGACCACAACAAAGTACTTGCGGTCGCGACCACCAAACAGGATGTAGCTTGGGAAGCCCTCCTCTTTGCGCAAGCGGTCGCGCATGGTCTGGGCGTTAAACTGCTGCTTGAAGCTTGCCACCACCACGTTAAATCGCTTGGCCACCGAAGTGCTGTCAAGCGCGACATTGGCATACATGCGCAGCAGCCGCACCGAGTCGCCGTTGACGACCTCGGTGTACTTGCGTGCCTCGGCCTGGATTTTGTCGAACGCCTCCTGACCGATGCCCTCCTGGTGCTTCTGCATCGCCTTATCATAGGCCGCCTTGTAGTTGGCCTCGTTGCTGTGGCAGCTGGTCATCACCGCCAGCAATGCCGTCAGCAATATCAAGATGTAATGTCTCATGTTGTCATTCTTTCTTTTGCCAAGGCAAAGGTAGTGCAAATCGAGCGAAATACAAAATGAAAAAAGATTTTTTTCATTTATATTTCCGAGATGCCGCCTATCTTCGCTGCAGGCAACGGTAGTGCAAATCGAGCGAAATACAAAATGAAAGACGAAGTTTTCCATTTTGTATTTGTACACAATGGTTAAAAATGGAATAAGTGGATCAAAAAAGAGACAAAAAAGTGGAATAAGTGGGTAAAAATTGGGGTAAAAAAATGGAATAAGTGGATTTTTCCCTTGTTTTAGTCAAAGAAAACATATAACCCGTTGGCGGGATTAAAAA
>DEKO01000112.1 GCA_002353885.1 Porphyromonadaceae bacterium UBA2720 | reverse complement strand
CAACAGGTATATAGTTCCCTTAATAAAACCATTTGTGGCTATCGTCAATGTCCTCAAAGATTAAGACATCTTTTTTGAGCCTCGGAGAGGCAGGCGGGCCGAAGGTCCGACCTTGTGTTTAAGACCAGGCAAGAGCCTCGTAGAGGGTCGCCGCTTGGTCTGATGACAGACGCATAGTCGTGCCTCGAAGAGGAACTTCATCAACCACCTCGAGGCTAAATGAGTCAGCATCAGTTGCGCTAAAAGACCTCTTGCGAGGTCTTTTAGGGTCTAGCGGTTGAAGCCGACGGGGAGGGTGTACCACACGCGCACGGGTTGGCCATTCTGGCGGCCGGGGGTGAACTTGGGGAGAGTCTTGATGACACGGATGGCCTCGCGGTCATATTCGGGGGCTACTGAGCGCACGACCTTGACCTCGCCCACGCTGCCGTCGGTCTCGACCACAAACTGGAGAATGACCCTGCCCTGGACGTTGCAGTCGGGATGGTTGATGTGGTTTCTTATATATGTCAGCAGGGCAGCGTCGCCGCCAGGGAATTGTGGCATCTGCTCGACCGACTTGTAAATCGGTGCACTCTTGTCTAGCACGGTCGTTTGACTGGAGCTCTCGGTAACGGGTGCCTCAACAACGGCGGGTGTGGCGTTGTTCGGGACGCTGGCAGCGTTTGCTTGGGTTGTCTTGGTTTTGCTGACCTGTGTGGTGGCTTTGCGCTTGCGTGCCTGGGCATCGGCGGTGGTGGGCACCAACAGCATGGCTGCAGCCAGCAGTGCGGGTGCCATGCGCAAGCAAGAGAGGATGGTCTTGTTCATGTTGTGTAACTGATTGTGAAGTGAAATGGATACTGCAAAGTTACAAAAAAATTAGACTTTAGCTATAAGCGGTAAGCTTTAAGCTTTAAGCTATAAGCTATAAGCCAATAGCGGGCCTCAGGCCCAAATAGCGGCCGAAGGCCAAACAGCGGGCCGAATGGAGCCTCACTCCCAACCCCTGGCCCCCCAGCCCCCTGAAGGGGGAGGAGGGGGGCCGTCCCTACCGCCTGGCTGATCACGCGGCACGCCGCGTCCCTACAGTTGCTCTGACCTTCCCCCTCTTTAGGGGGGACCGAGGGGGGCTCTCTAGCGGCCAACAGGCCTATTCATTCTCGTCGAGCTGCATGAGCACTTGCTGGCGGAAGGTCTTGTCGGTGTGCAAGCGGTCGAGCGCCTTCTTTGAGGCGTTCTGGTGCGACTCCTTCTTGCTGTAACCGGTGCCGTCGGCGGCATAGTGGCCGGCGATGATGACGGCGGTCTTGAAAACGGGGTTGTTGTCGTGGTCGTTCATGGTGTCGACCAGGGCATACTCAATGCTTAGGTGGTACTTCTGCGTCCACTCGATGAGGCGCGACTTGAAGTTCTGCTCGGTGCGCACGAGCTCGTCGAGGTCGAAGTGGCGGCTGACGATGCGTTTGATGATGAACTGCTGGCTGCGCTTGTAGCCGTGGTCGAGGTAGACAGCGCCCACCAGTGCCTCGAGGGCGTTGCCGTTGATGTAACTGTTGTGGGCGTTGCTGTGGGTGGCTGCGCGCACGTGGGCCTCGAGGTGGAATGCCTTGCCCACGCGGTTGAGGCTCTCGCGCTGCACAATCTTGGCCCGGGTGGAGGTGAGGAAACCCTCGTGTTTGCGCGGGAACTGCTGGTAGAGGTAGTGGGCCACGGCCAGGTCGAGCACGGCGTCGCCCAGATACTCGAGCCGCTCGTTGTTGGTCCAGCGTCCGTTGGGCAGCTGCAGGGGCTTGCTGCGGTGCACCAGCGCCAGCTTGTAGAGCTCGATGTTGCGGGGATAGAAGCCTGTGATGCCATGCACATAAACATAAAGCTCCTTATCCTTGACGAAAAGGAGCTTTATGAGTGATATGAGGTTGGACAGGCAGGGCATCATTCGGTCAGTGCCAAAGTGTATTAACCTTTGTACTTACTGACGATGATGCTGGCGTTGTGTCCGCCAAACCCGAAGGTGTTGGACAGAGCCACATTGACCGTGCGCCGCTGGGGCTTGTTGAACGTGAAGTTCATGCGATAGTCAATCTGCTCGTCCTCATCGCCCTCCTCGTGGTTGATGGTGGGCGGAACAATGTCGTCGCGGCAGGCCAGCAGGCAGAAGAGTGCCTCCATGGCGCCTGTGGCGCCCAGCATGTGGCCGGTCATCGACTTGGTGCTGCTGATGTTCACCTTGTAGGCGTGCTCGCCGAAGACGTTGGCGATGGCCTTGGCCTCGCCGGGGTCGCCAACGGGTGTCGATGTGCCGTGGACGTTGATGTAGTCGACCTGCTCGGGCTTGATGCCGGCGTCGTCGAGTGCGCGCTTCATCACCAGCGATGCGCCCAGTCCTTCGGGGTGCGATGCGGTGATGTGATAAGCGTCGGCGCTCATGCCGCCACCGATGACCTCGCCGTAGATCTTGGCACCACGTGCCAGTGCGTGCTCAAGTTCCTCGAAGATGAGGCACACAGCGCCCTCGCCCATGACAAATCCGTCGCGCGAGCCGCTGAAGGGGCGCGAAGCTGTCTCGGGGCTGTCGTTGCGCGTGCTGATGGCCTTCATGGCGTTGAAGCCGCCCACACCTGCCGGGAAAATCGGGGCCTCCGAGCCACCGGTGACGATGGCATGGGCCTTGCCCAGGCGGATGTAGTTGAAGGCATCGATCATGGCGTTGGTCGACGTTGCGCAGGCCGACACCACACCATAGTTGGGTCCGCGCAGGCCATAGCGCATCGAGATGTGTCCGGCAGCGATGTCGGCAATCATCGTCGGAATGAAGAATGGGCTGTAGCTGGGGCCGTCGGCCTCGTGCTTGGCATAGTAGCCAGCCTGCTCCTCAAATGTGTGGAGTCCACCAATACCCGATGCGAAAATCACGCCAATCTCGTCGCGGTCGGTGTCGCCGTCCAGCAGTTTGCTGTCGTCGATGGCCTGCTTGGCAGCTGCGATGGCATACTGCGAGTACAGGTCGGTGCGCTTGACGTCCTTGAGTTCGCGGCGGTCGTCGGGGTTGAGCAGATAGTTGGCAGGGTTGAAGCCCTTGACCTCGCAGGCAAAATGTGTCTTGAACAGCGAGGCATCAAAATGCGTAATAGGTCCTGCTCCGCTCACGCCATCCAGAGCGTTCTGCCATGTCGTGTCAACATCCAGTCCGATGGGCGTGATGGCACCAAGACCTGTTACCACTACTCTCTTTAATTCCATTACAGTGGGAGTATTGTGGATTAGGTTGCTAAAAAAATACTATGTTTGTGCAGTGTGCTGTGGATTAAGCCTCGAGAGCCTTCTCGATATAAGCAATGGCATCGCCCACGGTCTGGATGTTCTCCGACTCGGTCTCGGGGATCTTGATGTCAAAAGCCTGCTCAAGCTTCATGATGAGCTCGACGGTGTCAAGTGAATCGGCGCCCAGGTCCTGTGCAAACGTAGCTTCGGGAGTCACCTCTGTTTCGCTAACGCCCAGATTCTCAACGATAATCGCTTTTACTCTTTCAGCAATTTCAGTCATAGTTGTAAATTTTAATATTAATGTTAAGAGTTATTGTTCTTCAAATTGAGACTGCAAAGGAACAACTTTTTCTCGGTTCGCTCAAAAAAATTCAGTAGAAATTGTGCCTTTGTTGCACTTTTTTATGTTATAGAGCAGAAAGTTATAGGGGTTTTAACCGAACTTTCACAATTTTAACACTTTACGTCTGTTAAAAAGTGTAATTTTTCACGACAAAAGGTCCACCACCAGTCCCTCGCGGGCCAGGCGGGTGTCGGCAAACACTTCCTGAGCCTCGCGCAGCAGCGGGGTCTCGTCGTCATAGCGGCTGGAGTAGTGGCCCAGGATCAGGTGCTTGACGCCGGCCTCGCGCGCCACCTGGGCTGCCTCGCGGGCAGTGCTGTGGTAGCGAGCGTGAGCCTGCTTCTGGCACTCGTCGTCATAGGTGGCCTCGTGGTAGAGCCAGTCGACACCCTCGATGGCCTCGACCACGTGCGGGCTGGGCCGCGTGTCGCTGCAGTAGGCGTAGCTCACGGAGGGGTCAGCATCGGTGGTGAGCTGGGCATTGGGCACAACCACGCCCTCGGGCGTGACATAGTCCTGGCCCTGGCGCAGCGAGTTCATGGCCCAGTGTGGAACACCCAGTGCAAGCGTGGCATCGGGCAGGATGTGGCGCAGCTTGGGCTTCTCGCGCACGACAAAGCCCACGGCGGGCACGCGGTGGTTGAGCTTGATGGTGTCGACGGTGATGGCGTTGTCCTCGTAGATGCGGGCCGGCTGGGTGCCGATGATGTTAAAGTCGAGCTTGTAGGGGGTGTCACCGCCGGCATACTTGGCGACCTCGCGCAGCAGCCGGGCCCCGTCGGCAAAGATGTGGATGGTCAGCCGGCCAGTCATCTCGTGCAGTGCCATGGTCGACAGCAGTCCGGGCAGCCCGAACCAGTGGTCGCCGTGCAGGTGGCTGATGAAAATGTGGCGCAGCCGCGAGAACTTGAGCCGCTGGCGCGCCATGGCCATCTGGGCGCCCTCGCCACAGTCAATCATGATGAGGTTGTCACGCACGTTGAGCACCTGGCACGATGGCAGGTGCCGTCCGGTGGGCTTGGCCGATCCGCAGCCCAGTATGTTGAGTTCTAGTCGAGGCAATGTGAATGATGTTGTATCAGTAGTTAAAGGAGTTAAGGAGTTTTTTAGTAGTAAAGTAGTAGGGTAGTAAGGTAGTAAAGCCGTTACATTGTTGTGGTGGTAGGGGGGGAAGGCCAGCGTCCCTACCAGCCACTACAGGAAGTCCCCCTCTTCAGGGGGGATTTAGGGGGGCTCCCCTAAAGGGGGGGGGAAGGCCAGCGTCCCTACCAGCCACTACAGGAAGTCCCCCTCTTCAGGGGGGATTTAGGGGGGCTCCCCGATGCATTGGCTCACTGCTTGGGCATGAAGCGCGAGTGGTCCTCGGGGTCTTCGGGCAGAGGTGGGGGAGTGGGTGTGGCCACGGCGGTCTTGTCGGCTGGCTCGGCGGGTGGGGCCGTCTCGGTGGGCGTCGACGGGCCCTTGCGCGGATGACGCAGGTGGCTCTCGTTCCACTCGCTCACGCTGCGTCCCAGTGCGCGCATGTCCTCCAGGCTGTGGTCGATGCGCTCGTCGACGGCGCGCTCGATGCGCTCGTTGAACTTGAAGGGCAACATCGACAGGATGGCCGAACACAGGGCCGAGACCAGCAGCACCAGCGAGGCCTTGTAGCCGATGCCCAGGGCGATGATGGCGAAGCCCTCGCCCACATCCTCGCTCGGGGTGATGTCGGGCGCATGCCGCAGTGCTATGTCATGGTAGTTGCCTGTGCGGTCAAGGAACCATAGGCCCACCACGATGAGCAGGGTCACCACGATGCCCCACCAGCGGTTCTTGAGCGTGTTGAAGCCGATGGCGGCAAAGCAGGTGATGAAGGGTAACAGGGCAAACAAGGTGTTGCCCAGGGTGAAGCGTTGCGTGATGGTGCCTGCGGTGTAGCTGAATCCTGTGAGCCCGCCCTGGAACGAAATCTCGTAGAAGGGCAGAAACACATAGCAGATGAGCGCTAACGCAAGCAATATGCTGGTGATGGGTTTCATGCCGAAAAACAGTGTTGAAAAAGTTAGTGAACTGCGAATTTAGCAATTATCCGGCAATCGCTGGCCAAAATGCACTATCTTTTAGTATTTTTTAAGGTGTGCAGGATGGCATGTAACTGTTTGACGATAGGCTGCAGCAAACATCGCCTTTCAGAGAGGGAGCAGGGTGGGAGCTGGAGTCACTGCGCCATAGCAACGTAGCTTCAGCCTCCCCTCACTTCGAAAGGGGAGGCTGGGCTAGTTGGCAGGTGTTTATCAGCGATAGAGATATCGCTTAATGCTCATCTTGGGGGTTTTCTCGAACGGGGAGTCCATCAGCTCGACACGGGCAATCTTGCTGTAGCCCGGCAGCGACTTGTTGGCCTCGGCATGAATGTCGTCTGGCAGGGCGCGCTTGGCCTCATCGTCCATGTCGTCGGGCAGGTCGGCGTAGACCAAGGCCACAATTTTGCCGTCACGGTCCACCGCCAGGCACTCGGTCACATGCTGGCAGCCCGAGAGAACAGCCTCGATTTCCTCAGGGTAGATGTTCTGGCCCGACGAGTTCAGGATCATCGACTTGATGCGGCCACGGATGTAGATGTTCCCCTGCTTGTCCAGGATGCCCAGGTCGCCGGTGCGGAACCAGCCGTCCTGTGTGAATGCAGCCGCTGTGGCCTCGGGATTCTTGTAGTAGCCCACTGTGATGTTGGCACCACGGGCCTGTATCTCGCCCACGACACTCAATGGGTCGTGCGAGTCGATGCGAATCTCGTGCACGGCCTTGCCGCACGAGCCGGGAGCAAACTGTGTCCACCACTCCCATCCCAGCAGGGGGCAGGCCTCGGTCATGCCATAGCCCACGGTGAAGGGCAGCCGCATCTTGCGCAGGCTGCGCTCGACCTCGGGCTTGAGGGCAGCTCCGCCCATGATGAAGCAGCGCACCCGTCCGCCGAAGGCGGCCAGCAGCTTGTCGCGCACCTTGTTATAGATTATCCGGTTCACGCCCGGGATGCTGAGCAACGGCCACAACTTCTTCAGCGCTGGCTTGATTGAGCTGGCATAGACCTTCTCCATCACCAGCGGCACTGTCACCACCATGTAGGGCTTGACGTCGCGCATGGCCTTGAGCAACGTGGTGGGCGACGGCGTCTTGCCCAGGTAGTAGACCGCCACCCCATCCACGTTGGGGTGGATAAACTCGATGGCCAGGCCATACATGTGGGCCATGGGTAACATCGACACCACGGTCTCGCCGGGGTGGTTGGGAAAGTGGGTGTTGGCAAACTCGTCGGTGTCGCTCATGGCGCCATAGGTGAGCATGACTCCCTTGGGGTTACCGGTGGTGCCTGAGGTATAGTTGATGATGGCCACATCGTCAAGGTTGTCGGTGACATAGTCCACCTGGTCGGGGGTCATGCCCTGCGGATGGCGTTGGATGTAGTCCTGCTCGCGGCCTTGCCAGGCTGCTGCCACATCCTCGTCGCTGTGCCACAGCAGGGCTCCGTCCTTGACGTGGATGGCAGCCTTGAGTGCCGGCATCTTTTCGGGCGACAGCTTGGCCCAGATGTCGTCGTCGGTGAAGAGCACCACGCTGTCCGAGTGGTTGGTGAGGGTGCAGATGTTGTCGGGATGGAAGTCGGCCAGCAGTGGCACAGCCACACAGCCATTGGCATTGATGCCCCAGAAGGTCATGGCCCATCGTGCCGAGTTGCGCGCACAGATGGCAATCTTGTCGCCTCGCTTGATGCCAGCCCGCTCGATAAACAGCCTGAACTGCTCGACATGTGCAGCCACCTGTCCGTAGGTGAAACTGTCGCCTTGATAGTCGCAGAGCGCCTTCTTGTCCCAGCGTGCTCTCATCGTCTCGGCCAGCTTGGTCAGATAATGCTTCATTGATTTCTTTGCTTGTTGTACTGAACAAGCTACAAAGATACGAATTATTTATCAAAACTGACGGTTTTCTGTTGATTCTTTTGATTTTTTAATACTAACAGCGGCGATCTGTGACTGCACGGTGATTCCGTTTTCGCCCTGTGAAGGCTCCATTCTATGCTCAGACCTTTTCAAGTAACGGGTTGGCCAAAAAATTTGATGGGTTTTGATGAGTTTGACGGAAAACCATTCTCTACCAAAGCCATCAAAATCCGCCAAAGGCCGTCAAATGATAATAACTGAAAAACTTGGAAATAAGTGATCGTTTGTGTAAAATCTGACCGAGTTTGATGGTTTTTTGCGAGAAACGTTCAGATACATGCGTGTCTTTTTTAAAGAAATTGTTGGGCAAATGCGCAAAAATC
>DEKO01000139.1:10497-22410 GCA_002353885.1 Porphyromonadaceae bacterium UBA2720 | reverse complement strand
CTAACCTCTAACCCCTAACCTTCAAGTTGCTGAATGACGCTTGCGTACTTCAGCAACTTGAGTTTAGCAGTCAGAAGCTGAGGGTGACACCGTCGTCGGTGACATCGAGGGTGACCGGGTGTCCCTCGATGAGGGGGTAGTTCCACGACTCGTCGTGGCTGGCGGGGAAGTCGTAACAAATGGGGATATCCAGGCCGTAGCTAGTGAGCAGGTCGTGCAACATGTCGTTCATGTCGGTGTAGCCATTCTGGGGCTTATAGTCGGTGAAGCGGCCCACGATGATGCCACGCACATGACCGAGCACGCCCTTGAGCCGCAACTGGGTGAGCATGCTAGTCACGCGCGGAATGCTCTCGCCCACGTCTTCAAAGAAGAGTATGATGTCGCGATCGTCGATGTAGTCACGGTCGAGGAAGTCCCACTGCTCCGAGCCCGAGAAGTTGACGCTGAACACCGCCATGTTGCCGCCGAGCAGGATGCCTTGAGCAGAGCCCAGTTGGTTGTAGGGATGTGCCGGCACGTGATAGGTGGGCAGCTTGCCGCGTAAGATGTCGCGCAGATATCCCTGGATGGTGGCATTGGCGTCCTTGCTGGCCAGGTTGCCACACATGTTGGCGTGCAGGCTCATGTTGCCGGCCCTGACCTGTGCGCTGTGTAGCGATGTGATGTCGCTGTAACCGATGATCCACTTGGGATACTTGGCCAGTGTGTCGGGGTTGATGAGTTCGAGCATCATCGATGAGCCATAGCCGCCGCGTGTGCTCAGGATGGCTTTGACGCTGGGGTCGCGCAAGGCTTGCATCAGGTCGTCGAGGCGCTGCTGTGGCGTGCCGGCATATCCGTGCCAGTTGTCCAGCACGTGCTTGCCCACAATGGGGACGTATCCCCACCGCTTGAGTGTGGCCACGCCAGCGTCGACGTAGGCCTTCTTAGGGGTGGATGCCAGCGAGAGGATGGCGACCTTGTCGCCAGGTTTGAGAAATTGTGGTGCAACAGGCATCTGCTGTGCCATCGTTGCCATACAGGCCATTGCTGCGGCCGCTAGCGTAGTGAGTATTTTTTTCATAGTTCTGATGATTGTGTCAATGTCGGCAAAGTTACAACAATTTGGCGACAGCCACAAAATGTAGCGGCCGATTGTGGTGACTCGGTTACGTTAACTTAATTTTAGGATAGAAATTCGTTGCGGTGTGCGAAATAATGCTTAACTTTGTCATTCTTTTTCGGATTAACGCAAAACGATACATTGAAAGATATGACAAACAACAACCGCTATTGTGTGATTATGTGTGGAGGCGTCGGCAGCCGTTTCTGGCCCTACAGCCGTGCCTCGCGTCCCAAACAGTTTTTGGACTTCTTCGGTACAGGGCGTAGCCTGCTGCAGATGTCGGTCGACCGCATGAAGGGCATAGTGCCCGACGAGAATATCATCTTGATGACTAACGAGCAATATGCCGACATTATCTGCGAGCAGTTGCCGCAAATCAAGCGCGAGCAGATACTGCTCGAGCCGGCGCGGCGCAACACCGCTCCGTGCATCGCTTGGGCTGCCAACCACATCGCGGCGCTCAACCCTGATGCGCGCATCATGGTGGCGCCTAGCGATCATCTGATTTTGAAGGCTGACGAGTTTCGTGACAGTGTGCTCAAGGCTTTCGACTTCATCGACCGGAACGATGCCATCCTCACACTGGGCATCAAGCCCAATCGCCCCGAGACGGGCTATGGCTACATCCAGGTGGGCGAGGCTATGGACGCCGACTTCAGCCGAGTGAAGACCTTCACTGAGAAGCCCAACGAGGAGTTGGCCCGGGTGTTCTTGAATTCAGGTGAGTTTTTTTGGAACTCGGGTATGTTCTTTTGGAGCGCTCGCACCATCCTCAAGGCCATGGCCGAGTTTGCCCCCGACATTGAGGCAGTGCTGGCCAAGGGTAGGGAGTACTATTGCACGGCCCAGGAGCAAGAGTTCATCAATGCCAACTATGCGTCGTGTCCCAACATTTCGATTGACTTTGCTGTGATGGAGAAGGCTCCAAACGTCTATGTCGAGTGCGTAGACTTCGGATGGAGCGACCTGGGCACCTGGGGGTCGTTATATGACAACGCTCCGCAACACGATGCCGACGGCAATGTGACGCAGCATGGGCAGAACCTGCTGTACAACAGCCACAACAACGTCATCGCTGTCAGCGGTGACAAGGTGGTGGTGCTCTCGGGGCTGGACAACTACATTGTTGCCGATGTGGATGATGCCTTGCTCATTGTGCCCAAGGATGAGGAACAGCGCATCCGACTCTATGTCAATGAAGTGCGTGCACAGTTTGGGGAGAAGTATTTGTAGTTAGGCTTTAGACGTTAGACTTTAGACACTAGACGTTTGTTCATTATTATATCGAATGTTCGAATGCTCGAGCACTCGAGACCCGAAACTCTATCGAATGAAGATGAGTCGTGGCACTGTGGCTCTGAAGCCGATGCGGTAGCGCCGCAGTGTGATGACGTTGTTGCCTCGCAGCAGCTGCAAGGTCGTGTAGCCGGTGCGTTGTGTGGCTGCAGTGCCTGTTGATGGCAGATACAGACAACCCATCTGGTGCCCATTGGCCTCGATGAGCATAATGTCGCAGCCGTTGTCGATGGTGTAGTCGGCTCTGACCAGGTAGTCACCTGCGTGGTCAACACGCAACTTGAGTGAGAGTGTGTCGGCCTGCAAGGTCGAGTCGTTGAGCGTCAGCGTGTAGGGTAGGCTGGTTGTAGTGACCAGCAGTGGCGAGGGCATGCTGTAGCCGTAGCGGTTGGCTGTGACCACACACAACTCGGCCAGTGGCGGCAATGGTGGCAGTGCGAACGTGCTGTCGCTCAGGCTATAGCTGCGTGCCCCATTGATGACCAACTTGTGTGCCAGTGCCAGTTGCCACGAGGTGATGCGTGCGCTGTCGTTGTCCCAACTGACCATGGGCGTGCTGGGCAGGAGTGCATGCGTGGCCAGTGTGACGTGGTTTGAATGGGTTTTGCCCTTGCGCAGCTTGATGAGCAGATTGTGGTGCCCCTCGATGTCGCCAGGCACAAAGTCGCCCTCAACGGGCTGGCCGTCTAGGGTCATCTTGTCGATGTCATTGCCACAGCCCACGATGGTGATGTCGAGTGTCGCGTTGCGATAGGCAACGTTGAGCAGGGTCTTGTTGCCGGGCAGGCATTCGGGTACAAAGGGCCTGAATTCCAGACCGTCGGGTGTGAGTCGCATTCCTGCGAACAGTCGCAGCACCATGGCGATGTTGGCAGTGGCATTGGCTAGCGTGTTGACGGGCTTGCCGTCGATGGCCATGTGGTGGGGTTGATAGAATGCTTGCGCGCGATAGAGTGCCGCCAGGCCGCGCCTGAGGGCATGTTCGTTGCCTACGGTGGCTGCTGCCACGTTCCAGTAGGCCTGTGTGAGCGACCAAGCTGGGTGCTCGAGATAGGGCTCAATGCTTGCCGCAGGATAGGTGGGCAGTATGCCGCGGTGTCCGATGGGGGTGTTCTCAACCAGCTTTGACGATCGGTCGTCATCGGCCAGGTCCCACAGCACAGCCAGTGCTTGGGCCATGTTGTCGGTCATGGGCGACTGCATGGGTGTGATGCGGCCCTGCAGATAGGCACAATAGCCCCCGCGGTTCTCGTCCCACAACAGCTGGTTGACAGTTTCACGCAGATGTTGTGCCTCTTGCTCATAGGGGATGGGCTCACCCAATTCTTCGGCCATGAGGTTGGCGACTTCCATGGCTCTGATGGCAAGGATGTTGCAGATGGTCGTCTCGACCTCGGTCATGGTGATGGCATTGGCCCAGTCGGGATAGAAGATGCCCGACCGAAAACGTGCCAATTGCCCACCATGCATCAGTCCCAGCTTGTGGTCGAGTTGCACCTCCAGTTCCTCGTCGATGGTGTTGAGGGTGATGTCGTAGGCCTCGTTGAGCCACTGTTTGTCGCCTGTGGCACAATAGACTTCCCATGCTGCGATGGGCCATGCCATGCGGTCGTCGCACACGGGCCATGTTCCCTCTTGCTGCATGACCAGTTGGTCTTCGATCTGGTTCTTGAGCGATGTTTTGGCTCGTTGAGGGTCGATAAGCGCCAGCGCCAGGTAGATGGTGCCATAGAGGTTGTTGTGGTCCTGGTGCGAGTTGAAGCCTCCATTCTGGCTATGGTTGGCGTTGATGTCGGCCATCGACAGGTTGTAGAGGGCATCAATAAGCATCTGTTGTGACTGGTAGGTGGGATAGGTGCTGGATGCGGCAGGACGTGTTTCGGCGCCAGTGGTCATGCAGTAGGGCACTGTGTCGGTGCCTGCGCTGTGCTGCAGCATCTGCTCGGCAGTGTTGAGGTTGAGGTTGCTCTCCAGCTGCTGTGGCGAGACTGCACAGACGATGATGTTGCCCTGTGTGACGCTGTCGCCTGTGACACTGAACTCGTCGTTCTGCGCCACCACCTGGTTGCTCATTGTCTGCCCATCGCAGCCTGCCAGCACCATTGTCATCATTAGGGCCAGCGCTAGAGTCAGTGCTATGTCATGACCAAGCTTCACCGATGCTGTGTTATTTCCCGCAAAATTACGACTTTTTTGCCAATAGATCTGCGTTTCCTCCCTAAAAAAGTAGTCAGCCCACTTGCTGACTAGCTGTCGGAGGCATTAAGGGATGCGATCCTTCAGACTCAGGAACAGGTGCCACATGACGATGGCGGCGGTGTTGGCAATGTTGAGCGAGTGCTTGGTGCCATACTGCGGAATCTCGATACAGCAGTCGCTGGCGTCGACGGCCTCCTGGGCCACACCGCGCACCTCGTTGCCCAGGATGACAGCAATGCGTTCGCCAGGCTGTGCGTCGAAGCGCTCAAGGCTCACACTGCCGTGCACTTGCTCGACCGAGCAGATGCTATAGCCCGCCGAACGCAGCTCGCTGATGGCGTCCATGACGCTGTCGTAGTGTGTCCAGGGCACGGTGTCCTCGGCTCCCAAGGCGGTCTTGTGGATTTCAGGTTTGGGCGGGACTGCTGTGATACCGCACAGGCAGATGCGCTCGATGAGGAACGCGTCGGCGGTGCGGAACACGCTGCCCACATTCATCTCGCTGCGCACATTGTCGAGCACGACAGTGATGGGCAACTTGGTGATATGGCTATATTGCTCGGCATCCACGCGATGCAACTCAAGCATGGTTTTTTTCTTCATGATTTAACTTTCTAAAGTAGCTTCTTGTCAGTAGTTAAAGAAGTTAAGGAGTTAAAGTAGTTAGGACGTCACATTTTTTGTAGTAGAGAAGTAGTGTAGTAAAGTAGTAGGGCCGTTACATGATGGTGGCTGTTCACGTGGCACGCTTCGCCCCTACGGCCGCAATTGTGTGACATCTTAACTCCATTTGACTCCTTAACTCCTTAACTTCTTTAGAAACTTGAATTCATGATTCTTTTGGTGGTGTGACATGGTGAGCGGCTGTTCAGTCACGCTCAATCTTACCACAGCTCATACTCGGTGCTGAGCACTTGGAACTCGGTGCGGCGGTTGATCTGGTCGGCTGCTGCCTTGTCCTCGTCGCTCAGGGTGTTGATAAACTCCTCGTTGAGCACGGTGCCCTCCTTGAACTGCGGGTACTGCTTCTCGATGTGCTTGGTCACGGTCTTGGGCACCGTCTTGCCATAGCCCTTGGGCTTGAGACGGTCGCGCGCAATGCCGTGCGCAATCAGGTAGTCGACCACGCTCTTGGCGCGGCGCTCGCTCAGTCCGTTGTTGTAGTGGTCGCTGCCGATGCGGTCGGTGTGCGATGCCATCTCGATGGTGATGTTGGGGTTGTCCTTCATCACCTGCACCATCTCGTCAAGCGCCTGCTTGCTCTCGTCGCGCAGCACGGCCTTGTCGTAGTCATAGTAGATTTGCTCGATGACCTGTGGCTTGAACATGGCTGCCAGGATGAAGTCGACGTTATACTCGGCGTCGGCTTCCTCGGTGTCGCTCTTGAATTGCTGCTTGCTGTTGAGGTAGCCCTTGGCACCGGCCAGCATCACATAGTTCACCCCGCGCTGCAGGTCGAATCGGAACGAGCCGTCGGGCTTGCCTGCGGCCTTCTGGTTGCTGCCGTCGTCGCCCACGATGCGTATCACGGCGTTAGGCACTGGCTCGTCGTCCTTGTCGAGCACATATCCGCTGATCCACACTTTGAGGTCGGGCTTCTCGAAGCTGTAGATGTGGTCGTAGCCACGTCCGTCTCCACGATTGCTGCTGAAGTAGCCTGCCTCGGTCTGTGTTCGGTCGAATGTGATGCCGAAGTCGTCAAAGGCCGAGTTCATGGGCGACCCCATGTTCTCGATGAACCACTTGCCCGAAGGCTGCAGTCGTGCGCAGAAGATGTCCAGTCCACCCATGCCCGGGTGGCCGTTGCTGGCAAAGTAGAAGGTCGAGTCGTCGCGGCAGTAGGGGAAGCGGTCGTCGGCCGGCGTGTTGATCTGGTCACCCAGGTTCTCGAGTGTGCCATGCTTGTCCTTGAGGTTGATGCGCCACAGGTCCAGGCCGCCGAAGCCGCCGGGCATGTCGCTGGTGAAGTAGAGCCACTGACCGTCGGCGCTGACGGCCGGGTCGCCATAGCTGCTCAGTGTGTCGGCAGTGATTTCGAACTTCTGCGGTGCGCTCCACTTGGCCTCGCTGCGCGTGCTGGTGTAGATCTCGACGTTGCTCGGGGCATTTTTTCGGATGGCCTTGGCAAAGTACATCATGCTGCCGTCGGGGGTGAAGGCCGTGATGCCCTCGTCCCACTCGGTGTTGAGCTCGCCGCCTGCTGCCTCGGGGCGCGTCCACTTGCCCTTCTCGTCCTTTTTGCTGAAGAACACGTCGCTCTTCTTGGTGCCGGTGATCTCGCTGATGGTGTCGCCGGTGGCCTTCTCGGTGCTGCTGGTGAAGTAGAGCTGGTCGGCTGCCTTGTCCAGGAACATCGGGCAGAAGTCGGCGCGGCGCGAGTTGAATAGTTTGGCGCTCTTCACCTGGTAGCGCGAGCCCTCCTCTTTCCACTTCGGGCCCAGCTGGCAACCGCGTATGCCCAGCAGCGATGGCTCGTGGCCGGGCACGAGTTCGAGAAACTCGTTGTAGCGCTTGATGGCCTCGGCCCACTTGCCTTCGTGGTGCAGGGCCTCGGCCAGGTAGAAGATGGCCATCGAGTCTTCATATTCATATCGGATGGCGTTCTGGAATGCCGCGCTGGCACGCTGTGCTTGGCTCAGGTGGCGGTAGCACTGGCCCATCATAAAGGCAATCTCGCCTCGGCGCCAGCGGTCCTCCTTGTTCTTGTACTTGTTGTAGAGCTTGCGGTAGATGTTGGCAGCCGCGTTATATTCGCCACGGTCGTAGGCCTCGTCGGCGTCACGCATCTTGGCCGTCTTGCACGACGTGACGCCCAGCGTCATCGACCCGATGATGGCAATGAGCAATATGTGGATGAGTCTTCGAAACATAGAGTGCTGATTGTGCGTACATTTTAAAACGCATGACTGCGGTGGTTTATTGTACGCCGTTTGCGCCTAAAAATGGCACAATGTTCTTAAAATTTAAGAAATACCAAAAAATGTCAACAAATTGTTTTGTGGATTCAAAGACTCGCCGTACCTTTGCAAACTGAAAAGACTGCGAATTCCAGATTTCGCCTTGACTACCGGCGACAATGTCATGAGTTCACACAGCCCAGGCAGTCGTGACTGCCGCATGGAAACCCACAAACTAAATCTCGTGCAAGCCGAGCGCAATGAAGTTCGCTTCAATTGCTGAGGCGCAGCCGAGATTATCTAAATCTCTTCGGCCTGTCAATGGGAGCGCGCCATCCTCCCGACACCGAGCCACCAACGACACACAATGCTGACGACCTAAGTAACCATAAAAAATAACTTGGCACGATTTGTTGTCAATTTATTTTTTAACGGTTACTAAAAAGGCCAAGAACCCACTTCGACAATGAAGACAACACACGCAAAATTCTACTGACCTCAAGCTGATTGTTTCACCCTTAACGATTGTACTGCTCTCTTCATTGCCGCATTGCACACGCGATGCTGGTGATGCCCTTGACCCGCCCTGTTGTGCCGGGTGCGCATCGTCACGGCCCATTGCCGTGCCGGCGCGCACAGGCCCGACACCAGGTGGCGGGATGTCAAATTCACACGCCTATAACCGAAAAATACACAACACACACATCATGACACGACTTTACCTCTTGCGCCTGCTCACTCTCTGCTGGGCCATTTCAGGCATGGCCACCACCGACACACCCACCTGCACGCTGGTGCAGGAACTCACCTTTGCCTTGATGGGCGCTCGTGTTGAGCGTGCCCGCCTGGGCGAGATGGCCGAGAGCACCTTCGAAATGCTCGACCTGCTCGCCGCCTGACCCCACTCTGGGGCCAGGCCCTGTGGGTGGGATGGGAGTGGACAAATCGCTAAAACATGTGGGCGACAGCCGATAACTCAAAACTTTTTTGTAACTTTGCAGCCTGTTTGGCCTGCGGCCGCTTTTTGGGCCTTAGGCCCGCTATTGGCCTTTTTGGCCTGTCGGCCAGCTGTTTGGCCTGCGGCCGCCTTTTGGGCCTTACGGCCCGCTATTGGCTAAAGGCAAAAAGCTGAAAGCTTTTTAAATGGCTAAAGGCAAAAGCCAAAGGCTTTTAAAGGGCCAAAAGCAAAAAGCTGAAAGCTTTTTAAAAGGCAAAAAGCCAAAGGCTTTTTAAAATAGCTAACAACTAAAAACTAAAGTCTAAATAAGGATGGGAAGACTAGTAGCAATCGTGGGACGGCCCAATGTGGGCAAGTCCACACTATTCAATAGGCTCACGCAGACACGCGCGGCCATCGTCAACGACACCAGCGGTACCACGCGCGACCGCCAGTATGGCCTCATGGAGTGGAACGGCATGGAGATGAGCGTGGTCGACACCGGCGGTTGGGTCGTCAACTCGGAGGACATCTTTGAGGGCGAGATCAACAAACAGGTGCATCTGGCCATCGAGGAGGCCGATGTCATCCTCTTTGTTGTCGACATCAAGAACGGCATTACTGACCTTGACGACCATGTGGCCGAGATCTTGCGCCGCAGCAACAAGCCCGTCATCGTCGTGGCCAACAAGGACGACAACAACGAGAGCCTCTATGCCGAGGCCGAGTTCTACGCCCTGGGTCTGGGCAAGCCCTACAGCATCAGTGCCATCACCGGCACCGGCACGGGCGACCTGCTCGACGAGGTGGTGGCACGCATGCCGCAGAAGGAGATGGACACCCCCCAGGACGATATTCCCCGTTTTGCCATCGTCGGCAGGCCCAACGCAGGCAAGTCGAGCCTGGTGAACTCGCTCATGGACGAGCAGCGCAACATCGTCACCGACATCGCCGGCACCACCCGCGACAGCATCTATTCGCGTTACAACAAGTTCGGCTTCGACTTCTATCTGGTCGACACCGCCGGCATCCGCAAGAAGAACAAGGTGAACGAGGACATCGAGTACTACTCGGTGCTGCGCTCCATCCGCGCCATCGAGAACAGCGATGTGTGCATCCTGCTCATCGACGCCACCCGCGGCATCGAGGCCCAGGATGTCAACATCTTCTCCATCATCCAGAAGAACCGCAAGGGCCTGGTCGTGCTGGTCAACAAGTGGGACATCGCCGAGTACAAGACCCAGCGGTCGATTGACACGATGGAGAATGCCATACGCGAGCGCCTGGCACCATTCACCGACTTCCCCATCATCTTCGGCTCGGCGCTGACCAAGCAGCGCATCTACCGTGTGCTCGAGACCGCCATCGAGGTCTACAAGAACCAGAAGATAGTCATTCCCACCTCGCAGCTCAACAACTACATGCAGGAGGTCATCACCGCGTCACCGCCACCCGCAGTCAAGGGCAAGTTTGTCAAGATCAAGTATGTGACCATGCTCAAGGGCGCCAAGGTGCCCACGTTCATCTTCTTCTGCAACCTGCCGCAGTGGATTCGCGACCCCTACAAGCGCTATCTCGAGAACAAGATTCGCGAGAAGTGGCCGCTGTCGGGCACGATGATCAACCTGTTCTTCCGCGAGAAGTAGAGTAAGAATGTGCCAAAAAAGAAGCAAGAAGCGAGAATGTTCGCCTCTTGCTTCTTTTGGTCTCTTGGTGATGCTGCCCATGTTGCCGTTGTCATCATGGGCATAGATGTGACGCGGCGCATCTATTGCGGCAACGGCTCTTGAAGGTCATTTACAAGAAGTTTCCGATTGGCTGCGCCAAAACATCGAATGATGAAATGGCGTGACGTGCCAGTCGTGTTGGGTGCAAAAGTAATGTCGTAGAAGACGGAGTAATCAATATTACCATCTCCGACAACCGTCAGAAGCCCCTGATAATTATCGGGTTGCACAATTTCATAGCCCAAAAATACATTTTTCAAGCATTTGATTCTATAGGTTCCTCCTTCGGTGGGAACTTCGAACGAACATTCAGGATGCCGCTGGCCGATTGTGTCAGTTATGGCGATATCATCCTTGTATACTCTCCATAAATCAGGGGGCAATGAATCCTCTATGTATTCGTCTTCACTACATCCATTAAGTGTCAGCAACATGAATGCAGCAATGATGGCAAAGACTGAGTATTCTAACTTTTTCATACGAATTTAATTTAAATGGTCATTACGATGCAATTGGGTTTAATGGCACAGTTGTCATCGGTTAAGAAGGCTTTTGTCAAGTAGGATGCTTATATATCAAACGTTTAGATTAGTTCACGCCAAAGCCGTCAACGATTATTTTGCAAAGTCAGACAAAAGAATTCAATTGTCAAGCATATTCTTCAAAATAAATGGGTGCGAGTATGCTGTTCTTTCATTTTTTGATGGGGTATAAGGTACTTTTTTAGGTTCTTCTGATGTCTGTGTGAAATAAAATAACTATCTTTGCCCCAAATGTACTAACGACTGTATCGCAATATGAAGACTATCAAATCGAAATTCTCAATGATCGCACTGTTGCTGATAGCTCTGACCTTCAGCACAGCACTGGCACGTGTGCCACGCAAGAATCCCACACCGCTCGACAAGGGCATGGTGGCCTATCACAACGGCGAGTTCCTGCAGGCCATCGAGTGGCTCGACCAGGCGCTGGAAGCCAACCCAGACAATGGCATCGCACTGGCCTACAAGGGAGCATCGTTGCGCGAGCTGCAGCGGCTGGACGAGGCATCGTCGGCACTGGGGCACGCCGCCACGCTCATCGACGAGGTCAACACCACCACACGTGCCTGGGTGCACAGCGAGCGCTTCTTCACGCTGCTCGAGCTGGGCGACACCATCCAGGCCATGCGCGAGATTGACCTGGCCATCAACGACGATGGACGACAGGCGACCTACTGGCGCAACCGCGGGGCCATCCGCTCGGAGCAGGGTGACCTGGAGGGAGCCATTGCCGACTATGACAAGGCGCTGGAGCTGAAGCCCGACAACGCTCAGGTGCGTGCCATGCGCGACGAGACGGCCCAGTATCTCAAGAACTACAACCAGGCTGTGGCGCAGGCGGGCACGGTGACCGTCACCGAGCGTGAGCTCACCGAGCAAGACCAGATGGTGCCGCCGCAGTTTCCCGGGGGCATGGACGCCTTGCGTGAGTATATCTACAAGAAGACCGGCTGGACCACCGCCAAGGCTCCCGTCAGCGTGATGGTCGACGTGACCATCGACACAACGGGCCGGGTGACCCGCGCCGTGGTCAGTAAGGGTGTCGACAAGAAGCTGGACAAGAAGGCAGTCGACATCTGCAGCAAGCTGCCCAATTTCGCCCCGGCATCACTCAATGGTGAGCCCATCGAGGCAACCATTACTATCCCCGTACGTTTTCCAAAAAAATAAGCCTTTTGGGCCTGCGGCCCGCTGGGGAGCCCCCCTC
>DEKO01000139.1:3220-10423 GCA_002353885.1 Porphyromonadaceae bacterium UBA2720 | reverse complement strand
ATCAGCCAGGCGGTAGGGAGTAGTCCCCCAATCCCCCCTGAAGAGGGGGAGGCTCAGGGTGAGGCTCCATTTAGCCCGCTGTTGGCTCATAGCTTATTGCTTATAGCTTATAGCTTACTGCTTATAGCTTATAGCTAAAAGCCAGGCTTTTAAAAGGCTAGAAACTAAGAACTAAAAACAAGAAACTAGATTTGTGAAATGAAGCGAGTAACACTCACGCTGGCGGTGCTGACGATGGCCGCCACAGCGGCCATGGCGCAGACGGCATCGACCGCGCCTGGGGCCACCATCACCAAGATTGAAGAAGACATCAAGTTGCAAGAAGAGCTCGTGCTCGACATGCAAGACTCAATTGTGGTCCTCGACCAGAACATCACCTTCTACAAGGCCCGCCTCGACAGTGCAAATGCTGTGGTCAAGGCACTCAAAGAGCAAATCAAAGAACTCGAACGGCTCAAGAAGGAGCAGGAGAAGGGCATCAAACTAGCCAACAAGACCCGGCAGACCAGCGTCGAGGAGCGCGACGAACTCATCTACAAGCAGGAAATACTGCCGGTGCTCGCTGGCCAGTATGACAAGTTGCAGGTCGAGCAGGCACTGGGCAAGTTTGACGACATGGAAACCAAGGACGTGATCAAGCGCCGCGACCTGGTCAAGAACTATGGCAAGTACAGCCACGAGATTCGCGAGATGCTCGAGAAGCAACGGTCCACGTTCGACAAGCTGCGCTGGGCTGCGCAAGGTAGTGACAGCGAGGCCTACAAGGACTTCCAGAAGGCCTTCAAGAAGCTAGACTACTACAAGACTTTCGAGAAAGGACAGAAGAATGCCACCACCCCCACCATCCCCTATCTCGACGAGGTGATGAGCGACATCCAGCTCATGATGCGACAAGGCTTCAACAGCCTCAACCAGTACAATAGCATCCTCAATATGCTGTATTAATTTAACTTTTTAAAGTAGCTTTTTGTCAGTAGTTAAGGAAGTTAAGGAGTTAAAGTAGTTAAGACGAATGCTTTTGTTCTTCTAAATCTTCCTACAATTTACTATCTGGCCTGTCTGGGGACGGATGTGCCAACTCGCGTCGCTACCGCCACAACATTGTGACGTCTTAACTCCATTTAACTACTTAACTCCTTAACTACTTCAGAAACTTTAATTATCATATAATGATGAAGAAGATATTTGCCATTGCAGTGGCATGTGTGTTGGGCATGGGCCTGACGGCCGTGTGCCAGGATGCTGTGCCCAAACCGACCAAAAAGAGAACAGAACAGAAACAACAAGTGCCCTATAGCAAAAAAGACAGGGCCGCAACGCTGGCAACTCAGAGCTCGGCAGGCCCTGACACGCCAGTGGCCGCACCAGAGCAAAAGACCGAATCGGTCGACCAGGACAAGAGCGCGGCACTGGTCAAGGCCAACAAGACCGTGGTGCTCGATGCCACATACACTCCCGCCAAGGCCAAGGCCAGCGGGGCATTCATTGTTATCTCGAAGAAAGACCTCAACTTGCGCGTCTATGACGGCAACAAGCAGTTGCTGGCTCACTTCCCTTGCTGCCTGAGCAAGAACAAGGGCAACAAGCAGCGTCGCGGCGACATGAAGACTCCCGAGTCGCCCGAGGGCAAGCCCTTCAAGATCACCGCCATTCAGGACGCCAGCACCTGGCGGCACGACTTCAAGGACGGCCGCGGCAGCATCAAGGCCTATGGGAACTGGTTCCTGCGCCTGCTCACCCCTGGCCACAGCGGCATCGGCATCCACGGCAGCACCAACAACGAGAACTCGGTGCCCGGCCGTGCCAGTGAGGGCTGCATCCGCCTGCGCGACCAGGACATCATCACGCTCAAACAGAAGTTTGCCTACGTGGGCATGTCCGTCATTATCAAGAGCGAGACCCAAGGCCTCTACACTTGGGAGAAGTAACCTTTTTCTCACGCAGATTTATCTAGTTTTTAGTTTTGTAGGGACGCGGCGTGCCGCGTGATCAGCCTGGCAGCAAATGTCTCACGCAGATTGAGCAGATATAGCAGATAAAAAAATCCTTCTAGATCTGTAATGATCTGTGTGCTATATCCTGCCTAGCTGCAACTCGAAACCCGAAACTCGAAACTAAGGACTAAAAACTAGATTTTGCATGATTCCGGGTCAGGAGAAAAGTGGAGTTAGCGCAGTGCTATCGAAAAAAAACCACTTCGTTAACTTGGGTAGATAGAACTGGACGATGAGACTTGTAGGCAACATAATGGCTGCTCGTCAGAGGGCATTAGTGGCGGTGATGCTACTGGTGTGCTTGCTGGCTGTGGCGGCCGAGGATGTGACCCTGCTGGGCAACCGCCGCCAGTGGGAACAACTGCCCACTGCCACCCTGATGCAGATGGGGCATCAATTTGAGTGCAAGGGCTTGCCCGACAGCATGTTTTTGTGCTACAGCATTGTAGCCAACCGCTACGACACCCGCTCAGTCCAAGGCAAAGAGTTGGAGCAATGTGTGTCAGCCATTTTTGACATCGGAGTGATGTATACGGGTGTGTATTACGACACGTTCAAAGCCCACACCTACATGCTCAAAGCGCGTGACCTCGCACTGAAGCACCACATCGATTGTCTGTTGCCATACATAAATTACAGTTTGGGCAATCTGTATCTGTTCAATGATATCTTTCACAACAGTCCTCAGCACGAGAAGTGCCTGGAGCTGTATCGCGAGGCTTTTAGTGGCTCATATCGCAATAAGGACTGGAACTTATTGCATACCATCCTAATATCACTCTCAGATGTCCTCATGGCCGAGGAGGACCACACCGAGGTCGCACAGCTAGCTCGTCAATATCTGGCGATGGGCATTCCGGATTCTGTTGAATTCCATGCCTATGGTAAGCAGTTCTGTAAAGGCTTGACTGGCTTTGCAAGTAACGACCTGCAGCAGTCGCTCGACGCATTCAAACAATTGCCCGATGTGCCTTACCTCAATCAAATTTCGGCCAAACAACGGGCTCAGTGGGATGCGATCATACACAACATCACGCTGCACCTGTTGGAGGGACTTGGCCGATATGATGAGGCACTCGACCAAATCGACATCATCAGTCGAGAAGCCCGGCAGAATGGGGTGGTCACTGGATATGTCAACGCGTTGGGTTACTATCACGAACTATACAAGAAACAGAATAACTCAAAGCTGGCCGAATACTATGAACTGCTCTGGTTGCGCCAGCGAGACAGCGTTGCCACACTGTCTCAACTGAAAAACTTTGAGAAAGCTGACTTCCTCCATGAGATTGACAAGATGAATGAGGAGCAGCAAGTGTTGGCAGCAAAACAACGGCACGACCGGCAGTTGCTGTGGATTGCCAGTGTTGCCGCCGTGGTGGCTATTGGGTTGCTGGTGTTGCTCTATATCAACCGCCAGCGCATCCAGGAAAACTACCGCCAACTCTACGAGAAGAATCAGGCATTGCTGGCCGCCGAGGATGCCAAGCGGCAGACGGCCGAGTCAGAGCAGGTGAACGAGGTAGCGCCAGTGGCTCCTAAATATAGTCACAACCAGATGGATGATGATGTGATGGACGAACTGTGGTTGCAGATCAAGCGCGTGATGGAGACCAGCAAGGAGATTTATGATGAGCAGTTCGCCATCGACCAACTGGCCGAACTGATTGGGGCCAAGAAAAACTATGTCTCGCAGACCATTAACACCAAGACGGGTAAGAACTTCTACGCATTGTTGCACACCTATCGCATCCGTGAGGCATGCAGGCGGATGAGCGACAAGCAGAATTATGGGAACTATTCGGTCGAGGGCATTGCACACAGTGTGGGCTACAGTTCGCGGTCACACTTTGTGAGGATATTCAAGGAAATTACCGGCATCCCACCGTCAGCCTATCAGAAATTGGCCCAAACTCCTCTTGATACCCCTTCGCCCGCCCACAATGACAAAGAGACTACTTAGGCTATTTGTCGCCATAGTGGCCGTAGGCAGCCAAAACGAGAACAAGTACTTGATCATCATGAATCTCGTAGACCAAGCGATGCTTGCGGGTGATCCTTCTGACCAACGTCCGTCAGGATGCCCTTTCAATTGTTCGGGATGCCCAGTGCCTGTATGAGGATGCTCGTATAACTCAGCAATCAACCTCAATGCTTTCTGATAGGCATTGGGCTCATCATGGTTCAGACGGATGAGATGAGCCTGAGCTTCATCGGTGAGAATGACATGGTACTTCTTTGGCTCTGAATATAGCGGTCAAGTTCTTCAACATTGGCAAAGGATTTATACTTACCTTGTTCGTATTGCTCTTGCGATCGGTTAATCATCTCAGAGTATTCTTTGTAGGTCATCTCGCTAGCATCTGGCTTTGGAGTAACGATGCGCTTGAGTTTGTTCTCATCGTCGGTGATGAGACTCACTTGCTGCAAGATTTCGGCTGTAAGTTGTGCGGTAGACATAAGCTCTCAATTATTAAGATAGACATAAGGACAGAAATCTTGTGCAAGCCGAACGCAATGCCGAGCTCGCTCGAGCATTGCTGAGGCGCAGCCAAGATTATCTAAAACTTGTGTCAATATGTCGAACTGTTTTCTGTCGGCAAAGTTAATATTTTTTTTAAAAATCTCCTGCAACTAGGGCAAGTTTTTTGGGAGATACAGACAGAAGAACAGTTGGACATAAAGTTTCGCGGTTAAAAAAGACATAAGAACATAAGTATAAAAAGTTTTGAGCAGTCGGTGGCTAAATTTCTCTGTCAGTCTGTAAATTAAATTGTGTATCTCCCTGCGGGCAGGCACAGTTGCTGAGGCCGAGAAATGTGCATGTGCGCAAGCAGAGACACCTTTCGGCCCCAAACGCTTGTGCACCCTAGCAAGGGGCAGTAATTTTGCGGTGACAAATTGATTTACTAACCGTCAAAAACCATTAAATTATGACACAAAAACTACTACTTCGAGCCACCGCGCTCATGTGCGCAGTCCTGTTGGGCATGACCTTGCAAGCGCAAGTGAAGAAGCTAAACGAATCCACTTTTGTGGACGAAATCTGTAGCCCACTGGCTAAACCCAATCCCAATCTGATTTTCTCATCTTATTCAAACTCAAAACCAGTTGGCGCTCAATCAAAGGCCGCTCCGGCCCAGGAGATCACAATCATGGCCACCGTAACCATCGACCTGGATTATGACAGTAATCAGTTTGATCTGTTGAATGGCTATTTTATTGACTGCAACAATCACGATGTCACTTTGATTCGCGAGAGTGGCGCTTTGCCTGCCGGGATTTATGACATAGTGTACGTTTTTTACGATCTCAACTATCGTCTTTACGTTGTTGTCAATGAACAATGTAGCGTGAATGGTGATTTCACGCTCGCAGTAAGTCCCAGCCAGGCGACTCATCATGTGACCACTAAGTGCTATGGCCCTGACGGCGAATTGCTCAAACTTCCCTTGGGGCATATGGATGAAAATGGCCTTGTGGTGGTTGATGAAGATAGTGAAATTCAACTAGCTGGTGTTACAAATTACATATTTGTCGAAGGATGCACAACCGCTATCTTCACATTTATGAAATCATGTTCCGGTCCCCAGTATGAGGAGAAACGTAATTTCCCCCTTGACTTCTATGTCAACGATGTGAGTGACAGGATTCTGTTTACTCAGGTTAAGCAGGCGCACACGACTGACCTCTCCAAGTCATATTGTTGCTATTTCTCAACTACCCAGGTCACATCCGACCAAGAGCTCGTGAATGACCCCAATGACTATGTTTCTCAAGACTACACTTATAAATTCGCACCATATGGTTCACAACAGACAGGGTATGGATTTGCCAATGCAATAAACATCTGGATTGAAACGGGTGGAATGGAAAAAACAACAACTGGTGAGTTTATACTGGGCAAGCCAAGTGGTGATTATAAGCATGAGTTATGGATGAATGTCCCTTATACCGACCCCAACCGTCCCGACTTGAACGTCACAATTTATACAGATTTTGCTGACTATGGTGAGGAATATACTGTCTCTCTTGGGGAATGGGAATGGCAAGACATGAAGTTGGCAGGTTATACCATAGGTCCAGCTTTGAGGGTCAAAGATGGACTGACGCAATTCACCAATTGGGGGCATATGAAGAACGATTCTCAGATGGTGATGGGATGGGAGTCTTTTTCGGATTTCTATTATACAGTAAATGAGGACAATGAATGGCCATTCGCGTGGGTGCGTTCTGCTCCAGAGCCATTGACATATCCAACCGATCAAGCATTGGGCATCATCAATGACAATTGCCCTATCAATGCAATGTATATTCAGCAATACAAGTACGACAATCAGTTGTTCTTGGGCATGAATGACTATTTTGTAGGGCGTTATGGCGAGAAGCGTTGCTGTGATGTCGGGATAATCCGAACAGCCAAATATAATGGTACTGGAATTGATATTGACCCTGAATACTTTGTCCTGCCAGGCATGGGCCAGTATGAATTCACGGTCGTCAACCCCAATGTCGAGGTAGATGACTTGCCGGGTCACAACACGACGACGGTCTACTTCGACCAAAACCAGGAAGACATGACACCGCCATCAATCGAGATGTTGCACTTCAGGAGTGCTGAAGGCGTGACCGACCGCTTTGCCACTGCTGCCGATGGCACGATGGAGTTCTATGCGGGTGACTTCAACTTCCAGCACATGCCGACGATATGGAGTGGATATACTTATGAGGGTGTGGGTGTTTTCGAGTGCCAGCCGGTGGAGGTGACAGTGAAGTATGCGCCCTATGGCACCGAAGAGTGGAATGAGTTGGCCGTTGAGGAGATTCCCGAACTCTATCAGGAGCCGGGCTGGGGCTACTTCTATCGTGGCTCGCTGGCTGGCGTGACGGGCGAAGGCCTGAACGGTTGGTTCGACCTGCGTTTCCGCCTGCAGGACGCTTCGGGCAACTGGATGGATCAGGTGGTGAGTCCCGCCTTCCGCATTGATGACCAGGCGTACTCGAGTGTGGCGACTGTGGGCAGCGACAATGCCCGCGAGTTGGCGCGCTACAATCTGGCTGGCCAGCGCGTGGATGACACCCATCATGGTGTGACCATCGTGCGCATGAGCGACGGCACCGCCCGCAAGGTGATTCAGTAAGCAGTAAGCCCCCTAAATCCCCCTAAAGGGAGTAAGCCCCCTAAATCCCCCTAAAGGGGGACTTGGAG
>DEKO01000139.1:0-3173 GCA_002353885.1 Porphyromonadaceae bacterium UBA2720 | reverse complement strand
ATCTGCCTCATCAGCAAAATCTGCATGAGTCTTAAGATGCTAGCAGAAGCGGGTTTCTCAGTATTTGAGTTCGGCGTGGGTGGTGCTGCCGGGTCGGTGGGTGTGAGTGAAGGTGACCCACTGGCCGGTGACCTCGCTGTCATAGCGCACGTGGTAGCGACCGGGCTTGAGAAATGTCAGCTGGGCCGACCCGTCCATGGCCACGTGAGCACCGCGGCCCTTAGTGGCGCGCTTCTCCTCGATGTGCCACTTGTCGTCAATGACGGTGCTGACCAGGATGATGGTGTCGCCCTCAAAGATGGGCAGACCGGTGCGTGTGATGGATACGGTGTCGCCACTGTCGCTGGAGATGTCCAGCCGACCGGCCTCGTCGGCCATGCTGGGAGTGAGGTCGAGGGTGTCAATATTGGTGGTGGCCTCGCCACGGGTGCGCTGCCCAATGAGCAGCGTTACCAGTGCCATGGCCACCACAAAGGCGATGACATAGAATTCAACCGAGTGAATGTCAATCATAGTTTAGACTTTAGACTTTAGTCGTGGCAACAACTGACAACTAAAAAACTACTTGATGATCTTGACCCGCACTTGGGGGGTGCCGGGCAGCTGGTCGGCGCTGAGGCCGGCGTAGATGTTGTAGACGCCAGTGGGCACACGCTCGCCTGTCTCGTCACAGGTGTCCCAGGCCACCTGGTTGCTGGTGGCAGTGAACTGGCGCACGATGTTGCCGTCGCGGTCGGTGATGCGCACGCAGGCACCCACATCCACCTGGCCGATGGTCACATAGCCCGTGTAGCCCGGCTCGACAAAGGTGGGTGCGGCTGTGACGGCAGTGTAGTCGGTGGCCGATGCCACATCGCCCATGTCGAGCTCGACAATGCCATTCTCGGTGACTACCACAGCGCGGTCGGCCGACGCGGCCACACCATAGATGAACGATGAGGGTAGCGCGCTGTTGTCGGGAGCATAGTGCTGGAGCACTCTAGATCCATCGGCATTGACGACAAACAGACCATCCTCGCGTGTCCCAATCCACTTGCGGTTGTAGGGGTCGACACCGATGCACACAATGGTCTTGTTGTAGGGTGAGTCATCGCCATCGGCAGCGTCGGGCACAGTGACGCGAAATCCTGGGTTAAACACTTCGTCGGCCTTGACATAGAACAGGCCCTGTTTGGCTCCAATCCAGATATTACCGGTTGAGTCGGGTGCCAAGCAGTTGGTCTCACGCAGATACCAGTCGATGGCACGACCTTTTTGGTCAATAAAATCTTTGGACTTGAAGACCTCAATCTCGGTAGTCCCTGGTTTCAGTCGCCAGAAGTTGAGCTGGTCGCCATGATATCCGCCTACATAAGCTTTGACATCGGTCGTGCTTTCGACAAAGCTCTGTCGTTGTGCATAGGAGAAGCTAAATTGGCCGTAGTCATAGGTCACCCAGTCGTCGACGTTCACCGTGTCGGACAGCAGTTTCTCGGCTGGCAGCATGGCTACGATTTGGTACTTGCTGCTGCCGCCACCCCAGGTGCCAATCATCCACAAGTTGCGGTGGTTGTCGACAAGCAGTCCTGGCTCCCAGCAGATGCCGTTGGCATTGCCGGTGGTGGGTGGGTAGTGCAGCAGTCCCGATGCACCATGTGCAACAAACTTGCCCTTCAGCTGTCCGTTGATGACGCGATAGAAAGCGTTTGTGCGATCGGCGGCAAAGTAGCTATTGCCCATGCCAGGAATGAATGCGAGTTTTGTCAACTTGACCGTGCTGCGTAGGGCGGAAGGGGTGTCATCGGTCCATTGCGACCCGTCGTAAGACAGGATGTGTTTCTGGTGCGACACATTGCCCAGATACCAGTTCTGGTCGGCAGTTGTCACAAAGAATTTGTCGGCCCACCTGTCATAGAGGCTGTACCACAACGTGATGCCGGCCGAGCGAAGATACATGCCATCGGGCTTGTAGTAGACGGTCTTACCCTTCTCGTGGATGCCGTTGGCATCGATTTGCCACACCGTGCCGTCGGCGTCTGGGCTGCAAGAGAAGAGCGAGGTGTTGTTGCCGTCGACCTTGGTGAGGGTTAAACTCTCGTTGTTGGCGATGGTGTAGTAGCATTTGTCGGCACGGAAGTTGGCCAACCAGCCACCGGCGGTGGGCTGCAGGTTGTTGGGGGTGAGTGCGACGAGCGTGCTGTCGACCACCCAGTCGTTCTTCTCGTTGAGTTTGCACAGATTCAGCGCATTGGTGCCCAGCAAGAAGAAGGTGGTGTCGGTGGCGGCACGCACACGCGCAGCGGCCAGTGAAATGCCTTGCAGGCTGAAGTCGCCCAGCGACTCGCGGGCACCCTGGGTGGCATAGAGTTTGCTGCCCGAGCAGGCAATGAGCCACTGCCCCACTTGCGCCAGCGAGGTGAACTCGGTGCCGTAGGTGCGGAACTCGGTCACCCGCATGGCCTCATCGTCGAGCACGGCCAGGCCAAATCCTGTGGCCAGCCAGGCTTTGCCGGGGCTGAACGTCACGTCGTTGATGACACGCGATGCGTTCATCACCACATCGGCCAGGTCGCTGATGTTGACGATGCGGCCGTCCTCATAGACCAGGTCGATGTTGCTGGAGCTGTACACCACCATGAGGTAACGCTTGTCGTAGTTGTAGTAGATGTTCTTGACCTTGGTGTCGCTCAGGCCATTCAGGTGCGAGAGTGTACGCACCTGGCCCGATGTCTTGTCCAACTCGACCAGGGCACCATTGGCCAGCGCATAGACGTGATGCTCGGTGTCAATCATGTCGCTGGCTTGGGACAGCAAGAACGAGGGATGGAACTTCCATGTGCCATCAATCTCTTGCTCCTGCGACAGGGCCAACAGGGGCAGCAACAATGCCAGTAAGACGATAAGTTTCTTCATAATTTGTTGTCGTGTGAGAGGTTATTCTTGGGTTGTGGCCTGCTGGGCACGCTCGACCCACTGCTTGACCTCGTCGGCCGTGGGGGCCTTATAGCCCAGCTTGTACTTCTTGTTGATGTCGAGCAGATCTTGGAAGAGCTTGCCGGGGCGTTCCAGCTCGGCCAATGACTGCACGGTGAGCAGGCCAGCCTTCTGGATGGGGGCGACCCACTCGGCAGGGATGCCCAGTGCGGTGTAGGCCTCCTCCTTGTCGCGGCGCGCAACCTTCTCGGGGCGCATCT
>DEKO01000144.1:968-19932 GCA_002353885.1 Porphyromonadaceae bacterium UBA2720 | reverse complement strand
ATGTCTTCCTCGTAGCCACCAATAATTGCCCTTTGAACCGCTTGAACTTTGTTAATGTCGTGTGATGCCAGCAATTGGTTCACTGCTTCAGGCATACCTCCTGTGATGGTGTACTGCAACAACAATTGCCTCATGCGCATATGCAAAGTTGCCGGTACCGGTCTTTCTTGATCTAAACATTCGGCTAATACGGTTATTATGGCATCTTTTATTCCATTTGCCCAAAGGAATTCTTCAAAGTCCAGCGGAAACATTTCGACTATCGTCTCATAACCAATTGGAATTGAAGCTTTCATGTCACTAGAATGACCATAACCTCTTACACCCAGCAACGAGCCTGTTGCAATCACATCATATCGGCCGTCTATCTTAAAGAACTTCAGTGCCGTGCGTGCAGCAGGACATTCTTGGATTTCATCGAATATCAAACAAGTTTTACCAGGTTCAAATATGGCATCGCCCATGAGTGACGTGATATTCATCACAATGTTGTCAACACTGAGCGACTCGCTGAAGGCGACTGCGTATGAAGGCTCTTCCATGAAATTGAGATATACAACATTGCGATAATGTTGACGGGCAAACCGTAGGACAGAAAATGTTTTACCACATTGTCTGCAACCCTTTATGACAATGGGCTTTCGGTCTTTGGTTTGCCGCCACTCATCTAGCAGTGTTTCTATCTTGCGTCTGAGCATACTGTCTTTATTATAAGGATATTACAATACTTGTTGCACCTTTTTCAAGTGAATTTTTGTTGAAATCCGCACCTTTTTCAAGGGAATTGCGTTTGCAAAGGTAATATATCCTTCTCTAGCAAACAAATTTTTTTGGGTAAATTTATGGGAAAATCTAGGTGAGCACTATTTGTGCAACCAATGGTTGCAGACTTGTATAAAGGATTCGGAATATGCTACAAAGGTACAAACTTAACTTTGAAGACACAAATATTGCGATTATTTTTTCAAAAGCTGTCGTTTCCCACAAATCTGAAACAAAAGATGTCAGGAGCTCGCTGGGCAAGCTCCTGACACCCGACAGCCCGCATCAGCGAGCCACTAATTCCTTACTTCATGCCGCGCTTGACCATCTCCTGGACGACGAACGAGGCGACGTCGTCGGCGTAGGTGTTCATGCCGAAGCCAGCATCGAAGCCCAGCTCCTTGGCCAGCTCGTGAGTGATGCGGGCACCACCGCAGCAGCAGATCATCTTGTCGCGCAGGCCCTCGGCCTCCATCAGCTCGATGAAGTTGGTCAAGTTCTTGATGTGCACATCCTTCTGCGTGACGGTCTGCGAGATAATCAGCGCGTCGGCCTTGAGCTCGATGCCGCGGGCGATGAACTCCTCGTTGGGCACCTGTGAGCCCAGGTTGTAGGCCTCAATCATCTCGTAGCGCTCCAGGCCATAGTGTCCGGCATAGCCCTTCATGTTCATGATGGCGTCGATGCCCACGGTGTGGGCGTCGGTGCCCGTCGATGCGCCGACGATGACAATCTTGCGACCGATGTTCTCCTTGATGTATTCGTCGGTCTCATACATGTCCATCGTGTTCGACTCCACCTTGGGCACATAGATGGTCGAGTAGTCGACCGTGTGTGTGCAGCTGCCGTAGCAGTTGAAGAAGGTGAAGCCCGGTGTCAGTTCCTTGTAGAACACCACGCTGGGGTTCTCCAGTCCCATCTTGCGCAGCATCTGCTTGGCGGCCTCGACGGCCTCGGCACCGCAAGGCACGGGCAGCGTGAAGCTCAGCTGCACCTTGCCGTCGTTCATTGTGTCGCCATACGGCTTTATCTTGGTGAGGTCTAAGGTTTTGTCGTAGTCCTTAGCCTCCATGCTATATAGTCCTTCGCTCATTGTCTTCTTTAATTGAGAATTGAAAATTGAGAATTGAGAATTGTTCGCTGTCAGTTGTTCGCTGTTAGCTATTATCGTTTTCCCTTCATCAGCTCGACAAACGGGTTGAGGTAGTTCTCGCCCTTCATGGTCACGCCCTCCAGGCCCTTGCCACCATTCTTGGGACGCTTGACGTCGCCGAAGATACCCTTCTCCAGTGCGGTGAAGAGGCCTTCCTTGGTGATATCCTCAAGCAACTTGATGGTGTTGCCCAGCACTTCCTTGACGCGTGCCCTGCAGATGCCACCCTCGACAAACTCCATCTCTTCGCCGATGCTCTTCATGTTGTTGAAGATGTACTTGGCATTCTCGATCGAGAGGTAGCGGTCGCTCATGAAGGGGGTGTGGATGGCCTCGGTGGGCATACCCAGCAGCTGGATGCCCTGGTGTGTCCAGATGCCAATCATGTTGAACAGTGCATCCTGGATGTGTCCACGGAAGATGTTGCCCGTCATGAACTTCGTCGGGGGCATGTACTTCAATGTGGCCTTTGGGAAAATCTCGCGGGTCATCTGAGCTTGTGCCAATTCGAGCAAGAATCCGTTCTCCAGCATCGGGTCCATCTCGAAGGCATGTCCCAGACCCATCTGCTCCTCGGGCAGACCGGCCATCAGTGCCAGCTGCTCGTTGATGAGGTCAGAGGCGAGCACGGTGTGCGCTGCCTCGACGGCATCGGCGGTGGTCAGGTAGTTGTCCTCGCCAGTGTTGATGATCACACCGGCAAAGCCGTTGATGATGCGGCTCATGTACTGGTCGACCAGTGTGCGCTGCATGTTGATGTCGCGGAACAGGATGCCATAGAGTGCGTCGTTGAGCATCACGTCCAGACCCTCGAAGGCACCCATGATGGCAATCTCGGGCATGCACAGGCCTGAGCAATAGTTGCACAGGCGGATGTAGCGTCCCTGCTCCTCGCCCACCTCGTCCAGGGCCTTGCGCATGATGCGGAAGTTCTCCTGTGTGGCGAATGTGCCGCCGAATCCCTCGGTCGTTGCGCCGTAGGGCACATAGTCCAGCAGACTCTGACCGGTGGTACGGATCACGGCAATCACGTCGGCACCCTGACGAGCACCGGCTTGTGCTTGCACCACGTCCTCATAGATGTTGCCCGTGGCGACGATGATGTACAGATAGGGCTTGGGTCCCTCGCCGATGGTCTCGAGATAGTGCTCACGACGGGCACGACGGGCGCGTATGCGTGCCATGCTCTCGTCGATGACAGGCTGCAGTGCTTGGGCAATCTGCTTCTGATCGCGGGTGACGACCTCGGTGATGTCGAGTTCGCCACGTGCCACCTGCTCGGCAATCTCTTGGGGCTTAAGCCCTGTGCGGATCATCGTGTTGGCGATGAAGAACAATGCGCCCTCGCCGAGCACGCCCTTGTCCTTGAGTGCCTCGACGATGACATTGGGCAGAGGCACCTCGTTGTCGTCGATGCCATCGATGCCCATCAGTCGGCACAGCGTGCGCTCGACAGCCACCGTGGTGTACTGCTCGACAAACGTCTGCACGTCCTGGGCAATGCCCTTGGCCAAGCCACGGGCATATTCAACTTTCTCAAAATCTAGTCCTAACTTGCTCTTTTGCATATCTTTATTGTTTGTTTAAGTGTCAATAGTACAGTTAATTATCCGCATTGAAGATATGGATGTCGCGGCAAAATGCACACTCAACTGGGCGCACTTGAGGGGCACGTCCAGACTGGTGTGGATGAATTTTGCCGCAAAATTACGAATTTTTCGGCGATTGCGCAATATCTAGTCTCGTTTTAACCAAAATGCGAGACAGTGGCATCAGTGTAGAGTGATAGACTACAGTTGATTTGTCCGCACGGGCAGGCCGTGTCGACCTACCTGCCGATGCGCTTGAACGAATGCAGCAGTGTGCCACCATCGTCGAGGAGTCGCACATAGTCGGCGGCGCCATTGCGGCCCGCGTCGGCCACCAGGCGGCTGAAGTTCTCGTTGGGCGACTGAGGCGCCAAGATGTAGTCGTTGGCCTCGACCGAGATGCAGTTGAGTGCAAATGCGTTGTCGGGTTGGTCGGTCGGCGTGAACACATATCGGTAGGCATCGGCCTGGGTGACGCGGTACTGGTGCTTGCCGTCGGTCCACAGTCCCGGACGGATGGCCGGTTTTTTGACGTTGATGGTAGCCGGTGAGTCGTCGGGCAGTTGCGTGCAATAGGCCAGTACAGCGTAACCTTGAGGGCCATACTCGCTGTCGATGGGCTGCATCTGGCACCTTCGGAAGGTGCAGCAGAAGAAGTCGACATAGTCGTTAAGCGCAAAGAGTGGTCCTTGCAGATTGTCGAAGAGGCAGCCGGTGAAGTCAACGTCACGGCTGCCACTGATGCACAGCTGGTCAAACTCACGATTGTCACGGAAGATGCAGTCGTTGAATCGCACCAAGTTTGACCTGACGACGTGCATGGTGTAGTAGGTGCAGTCGTGCACTGTGGTGCGGTTGACGGTGACATTGTGGCAACCATCGATGACAAAACCTTCGGTGCCGCAGCCATAGAGGTCGCAGTCGTTGATGGTGACATGGTTGCAGCGGTCCAGTTCGAGCACGCCCTTGTCGCAATATCCGTCCTGGGTGTGCCCCATGACGAGGTTCTCGAGTGTCAGGTCGTTGCAGTCAATGAACTCCAAGACGTTGGCATAGCGGGGTGTTGCCAGCAATGTGGCTCTGCCTCTGGCCGAGCGTATGGTGAGATGGTTGCAGCCGCGCACCTGCAGTGTGTTGCCGTCGGTGTTGGACGCATAGGTGACTTGTGCTGTCGTTGACACGGGCGCCTCTGGTGTGTAATAGGTCTCTCCCTCGGGCAGCGTGCCCTCGGCCACTTTCTGGTCAATGGCCTCGGTGATGTTGAGTGGTTGGTCGGTGGCAATGATGATGGTGCGGTCAGGACCTAATGCCTCGACAAATTGTGCCGCGGTGCTGACGGTGATGGTGTTGTGCTGGGCTGATGCCTGGAGCGTGATGCAGAGCATTGTCAGTGCAGTGATGTAAGTTTTCAGTTTCATCATTAGTAGTGTTTTAGAGTAAATTATAGTTTTGTGTACAGGCGGTATTGATTTGCTCAAGGTCAAAAAATACCGCTAAATTTGATGGTGGCAAAATTAGCGAATATTTTTTAATTTTGCAAGTTTTCTAGCAAAAAATACTCAGCCGTTTAATGGCTGAGCAAATTGCGTGCCAGTGCCAACCACTCGGGGTCGATGCCCAGGCTCTGTGCGATGTTGAGTGCCTCGTGTGGCACCTGGCCGTGCTGCACCTCGACCAGACTATAGTCCATCTGCCCGTCCTCGAATCCCTTGACCCTGAGGCAACGTGCATGGCCCGGCTCGATGTCATAGTGTGTGGTCATGACCAGGCTGACAGGGCGGTCTAGCATGAGTTGCAGCAGTGCAGTGACCAGGGCTGCTCCCTCGGTGGGGTTGGTGGTGCGTGCCGGCTCGTCGATGAGGGCAAGGATGCGTCGGTCGGTGCGTGACGCCTGTATGACTTGGTCGATGCTCTTCATCTCGGCGGCAAACGACGACAGCCCTCGCTCGACCGACTGTTCGTCTCCGATGCAAAAATATACATCATCTTTGATGGTCATCTGCGCCTTGGCGGCTGGGATGCCCATGCCGAATTGGAACAGCAGTTGACACAGGGTCAACGTCTTGAGTACGACCGTCTTGCCCCCCATGTTGGCGCCTGTGATGAGGGTGGGTTGCAGGCCAAATGCGATGTCGACAGGCTGGAACTGTCGTCCTCGGCTGGCCAGTGCGTCCTTGACCTGCGGGTTGAACATGCCGTGATAGTGGCATGTCGCGTCGTCCGACAGGGTGGGGAAGCATAGGCCCATCTGTCGCATCTGCTGCGCACGAGCCAAGTCGACATCGATGCGCGCCAGGGCCACCTGTGCCTGCTCGATGGCTGTTGCCCAGGGGTGCAGCCGGCGGCTGAGGTCGTTGCGCACGTCCTCCTCTAGCTCACTGGCTTGTAGCAGCAGGTCGTCCTGTTGGTTGGGATGTTGGCGCATCTGTGCGCGCAACTCGCGCAGCTCGGCGCAGTAGGAGTCGTAGACATAGAATGTGGCAATCTTCATGCCGTCGGGGTCGAGGATGCTGATGACCGGACCTAGGTCGGGAATGGGAATGACTTCGGCCATGCCTTGCTCGCTCATCAGGCGTGCCACGTCGGTCGACAAGATGGCCAGATGCTTCACCTCAAACAGCTCAATGTCGTCGAGTGTGGCATGGTGGGCCAGGTTGCCGATGGTGGTGCGTATGTCCTTCAGTGCCTGCAGCTTGAATCGTAGGGTGTTGAGCCGGGTGTTGTCGATGTTGTCGAGCAGGTGGTCAAAATGTTTCAGCTCGGCATAAGCCGCTTGGATGTCGCTTGCGTGGGTCATCATGTGCTGATCAAGCATCCACCGGCGCGCATAGCCCGACTGCAGTTCCAACTGGTCGAGCACATATCTCAGTCCACAAGGCGAGTCAATGACATTCTTCAGTTGCATGATTTGAATTTTTTGTTAACCGCGGATTGTAGCTTGCATGGCTAGCAGGTCGTAGACGGGGAGGTTGATGGCCTGGCTCAGGCGCGAGCACAGCTGTTGGGAGTCGAGGACATATCCGCTGGGCGAAGTGGGATTGACTGTGACGGCAATGAGGTGGCTGCGCTGCAGCACAGTCATGCGAATGCCCACTTTATTTAATAGGTGTATTTGTTGCGGTGTGGCAAAGACCTTGGTGAAGTCACGCACCACGAGTTCGACTTGTCGCAGCGCTCGATTTTTGCGTAGTTTCTCGACAAAGCCATCGACTAGTGCTCCGGCTACATAGATGGTCTGGCACTGCTCCATGCCCTCGAAGCGCAAGTCCTGCGACAGCGCGGTCACCCCGTTGAGTTCGCGCAGTGTTCCGTCGCGGTCGATGGTCCACACGCCCTTGTCGATGGGGTCGAGCCGTGCAAGGGTATCCTCGTCGGTCAGTGGCAGGTTGATGAGTTCGACGACAAATGCTGTTTTGTTGATCAGTGTTGTCATGTTAGCCGAGTAGGCTGCGCCTGTGGCGAGAATCATCGACTGGCTCACGGCGGGTGAGGCCGAGCTGAGTCGCGACAGTGCGCCATCGATGATGACTAGGTCGATGCCCAGGCGCTTCATGTCTCCCATCCAGTGGCGCAGTGCAGGCCCCGACGATGGTCCCGACAGGAGAATTTTGCCGGCGGTCAGTGCACGGGCCGTGACCACGCGTCCCAGCGAGGTGCTGATGTCGCTCACATCGATGAGTTCGCTCACCAGCCGCCGCTGTCGGTAGTGCATCTCGCTGGTACCAAAGTACATGCCGGGTCGCAGAGTGATTTCGGGCTTCTGAGTGCGTGTCACCTGGTCGGTGGTCTCGCCATCGATGCCGATTGAGGTGACGGCAATACGTTTGTGCTCGAGCGGTAGCCGCTCGAGCACATATTTCAGGCACTCGGTCTTGCCGGTATTCTTCTCCAGCCCGACAATTGAGAGGCTCTGGTAGCGTAATATGTCATCAATGAATGGCATTCTTTACCAGTAGTTAAGTAGTTAGGAAGTTAAGTAGTTAAGATGATACCCTCCGGGTTGTTGACGCGGCAGGCCGCGTCAGTACATAACTACTTAACTTCCTTAACTGTTTAACTTCTCGATTTAATGTGCGTTGCGCTCGTGACGCTTCAGCGCCTTAGGCTCGATGTTCATGCGCTCGCCCTCAAGCAGCGAGATCACACCATCCACGGCCTTGTCGGCAGCAACTTCCTTCTGCTTGCGTGCAGCCTGGCACTCGGGGCAGTTGCACTCGCTGTGATACTCGGTGGGCTCGGTATAGGTGGTGATGACGCCCTCGAAGTTGCGCAACACGACCTTGCCCGGAGCTTGCGAGATGACGTACTGTGGCATGACCGGTGTCTTGCCACCGCCGCCCGGTGCATCGACCACAAATGTGGGGATGCAATAGCCCGAGGTGTGTCCGCGCAGGCCCTCGATGATCTCGATGCCCTTCGACACGGGTGTGCGGAAGTGCTCCAGACCCATCGACAGGTCGCACTGATAGATGTAGTAGGGGCGTACGCGCATCTTGACCAACTCGTGCACCAGGTGCTTCATCACATGGACGCAGTCGTTGACACCGCGCAACAGCACGCTCTGGTTGCCCAGGGGCACACCAGCGTCGGCCAACATTTCGCATGCACGGCGCGACTCGGCGGTCACCTCGTTGGGATGGTTGAAGTGGGTGTTGAGCCACACGGGGTGATACTTCTTGAGCATGGCGCACAACTCGGGTGTGACGCGCTGCGGGCACACAACGGGTGTGCGAGTGCCCAGACGGATGATTTCGACATGTGGGATGGCGCGCAGGCGCGAGATGATATACTCCAATCGCTTGTCGCTGACCATCAGGGCGTCACCGCCCGAGAGCAGCACGTCGCGCACGCACTCGGTCTTCTCGATATACTCGAGAGCCTTCTCGATGCGATCGGGTCCACACTCGTTGTCGGTCTGTCCGGCAAAGCGGCGACGTGTGCAGTGACGGCAATACATCGAGCACATGTCGGTGATGAGGAAGAGCACACGGTCGGGATAGCGGTGTGTCAGTCCGGGCGTGGGCGAGTCTTCATCCTCGTGCAGCGGGTCGAGTAGGTCGGCTGCTGCCTGGTGAGTCTCCAGTCCGGTGGGGATGCACTGACGGCGGATGGGGTCGTGCGGGTCATCGGGGTTGATGAGGCTCAGATAGTAGGGTGTGATGGCCATGCGCAGGGTGGTGAGGGTCTTCTTGACGCCCTCTTCCTCCTCGGCAGTGAGGCTCACATATTTCTTAAGCTCTTCGAGCGTTTCGATGCGGTTTTTCACCTGCCACTTCCAGTCGTTCCACTCCTGGTCGGTGACTTCGGGAAAGAGTTGTTTTCTTCTAGATTCAGCCATTTCTTTGAATAGTAGTTAAGTAGTTAAAGGTAGTAAAAGGTAGTTAAGTAGTTAAAGTTTTTTGTCCTAACTACTTAACCCCTCATACTTCTTAACTTCTTGATTAAGCGTAGAGTTCCTCAAAGATCTTGCGCAGCTCGGGGCACTCGCGCAGCTCTTGCAGGGTGAACTCGGCATGTCCCTTGGTGTAGCCGTTGCCGATGATCATGTTGACGTCGGCGCCGATGCCCTCGGCACCCAGAGCAGCCTTGGTGAAGCTGGTGGCCATCGAGAAGAAGTAGACCACACCGTCGTCCTTGGTGCACAGCACAGCGGTCATCTCGCAGTCGGGCACGTTGACGCAGTTGATGGTGGTGTCGGCCATCTTGCCGTCGGTGAGCTTGTAGATGAGTTCATAGACCTGCACAGGAGTCATGCCAGCCACGCTCTCGACCACGTCGCAGAAGCCCAGGTCCTTGATGCGCTGGGTCGAACGGGGGCTGTTGGCCAGACCGATGACCTTGCCGGTCACACCGACGCGCTTCTTTGCCTCGTAGCAGCAGAGCATGCCGCTCTTGCCACCTGCACCCAGGATGACCACATTCTGGCCATACTGGCACAACTTGGCGGTCTGTGCAGGAGCACCGGCCACATCGAGTGCGCTCAGGGCTAGCTTCTCGGGCATGTCAGCGGGAATCTTGGCATAGATGCCGCTCTCAAACAGGATGGCCTTACCCTTGATGTCGACTTGGTCGACATCGGCCTTGATGTTGAGAATCTCGTCGATGCGCAGCGGGGTCAGCGACAGCGACACGAGCGTAGCGATGCGGTCGCCCTCCTTGAGGTCGATTTTGCCCTTGAGTGCGTCGCCAATCTTCTCGACGGTGCCCAGCAGCATGCCTCCCGAGCCGGTGCGGCGGTTGCGGTGCTTGCCCTGGAGCTCGACGTTGAGCAGCATCTCCTTCTTGATCTCCTCCATCACCTCAGCTTCGTCGTTGGGGTTCTTGGCCTGCGACTTGGCATAGTTGTGGATGTCGGTGAACGAAGCCGAGTCGATGTTCAGGGTCTGAACGTCGATCAGGATCTCGTTGTCATAGATCTCGTCCATGTTGTTGTCCAACTTGTTGGCGGGCTGTGGCAGGACGCCCACGGGCTCGATCACGCGGTGCGTGCCGAAACGGTTACCATGTTTTTGCATTGTAGTCTGATATTTTTTTAAAGTTATTATAGTTATTGTTTTTCTAGAAATTCTAGAATGCCTAGAGGCTCTAGATATGTGCTAGAGCACTTGAGGTCACTTGCGAGGCTTCAGGCCCAGGATCTCGCGTGCCTCGTCGCTGGTGGCGATGGGGCGACCCAGTTCCTTGGCCAGGCGGACGACCTTCTCGACGAGCTCGCCGTTGCTCTTGGCCAGTACACCCTTTGACAGATAGAGGTTGTCCTCAAAGCCCACACGCACGTTGCCGCCCATGGCGATGGCTGCAGCTGCCATGGGGAATGCATGACGGCCCACGCCGGTGACGGTCCAGGTCGATCCGGCGGGGATGCCGTTGACCAGCCAGCACAGGTTGGCCACTGTGGCCGGAGTGCAGCCAGGTACGCCCAGCACAAAGTTGAACTGCATGGGGTCGCCGGGCACCTGGCCCTTGCGTGCCATGTTGAGGATGGTGTCGAGGTGTCCCATCTCGAAGCACTCATACTCGGGTTTGATGCCACGTTCCATCATTCGCTTGCCGAAGGCGCGCATGGTGGGCATGGTGTTGTCAAAGATTTCGTCGCCAAAGTTGCATGTGCCGCAGTCCAGTGTTGCCATCTCGGGCAGCGGGGTGGTGTCGGTCGACTGCAGACGCTCGTCGGGTGTCATGCCCACAGCTCCGCCTGTCGACGGAATGAGGATCACATCAGGGCACACCTTGAGGATGGCCTCTTCGCACTCCTGGAAGCGGCCACGGTCCTGTGTGGGTGTGCCGTCGTCCCAGCGGACGTGCAGGTGGACGATGGCTGCGCCGGCATCAACTGCCGACTTGGCCTCGCGAACAATCTCTTCGACGGTATAGGGCACATTGGGGTTCTGCTCCTTGGTGACCTCGGCGCCGCAAATGGCGGCGGTGATAATCAGTTTATCCATAATAGTAGCTAATTATTTGCGTTGGCACTCTTTAGGGGTGACACAGGTGCCCGATGCGCGGCACACGACGATGGGCTCATCGAGCTCATCGGCTGCCGAGGGCGAGATGTCGGGACGCGAGATGGCCACCTTGCGTGCCTCAAACTGCATGTGGCGCGAGGTGTTGCCTTCCTTGTCGATCCATCCCTCGGCCTCGATGAAGTCACCGGCATAGACCGGAGCCAGGAAGTCGATGTTGTCGTAGGCGCGGAACAATCCCTCGTCACCGTCACGCATAATCAATAACTCTGTGGCCACGTCGCCAAACAGGTGCACCATGTGTGCGCCATCCACCAGGTTGCCTCCGTAGTGGGCATCCTTTGCGCTCATGCGCAGTCTGATTTTTGTTCTGTACTCCATAGTCTAAAAAGGTTTACTTCTCAACATAGATTGCATCGACATAGATGCCCGATGCATGCACGCACTCAGGCTTGATCTCGCCCACGGGCACCAGTTTCTCGGCCTCGACCACGACATAGTCGGCTGCGGTTGCCATCAGCGGGTTGAAGTTGTTGGTTGTTCCCAGGAACACCATGTTGCCAAACTCGTCGACGATGTTGGCGCGCAAGAAGGCGATGTCGGCCTTCAGCGGCTTCTCGAGCAAGTATTCCTTGCCATCGACGGTGATGATGTCTTTGCCGTCGGCCATGATGGTGCCCAGTCCGGTGGGGGTGAGCACGCCACCCAGTCCTGCGCCATAGGCGCGGATGCGCTCGGCCAGTGTACCCTGTGGCACATATTCAACGATGAGGGTGCCCTCGTTCTTCTGCAGTGCTGTCTGCTTGTTGGTTCCGGTGTGCGACACGATGGCCTTCTTGACCTGGTGGTTGGTCACCAGTTTGCCGTGTGCCACCTCGTCGTATGCCGTGTCATTAGCGATGATGGTGAGGTCTTTCACGCCCTTCTCAACGATGGCGTCGATGATTTGTGTAGCGCTTCCCACGCCCAGGAATCCGCCGAACATAATGGTCATGCCGTCATGTACGCGCTCGACGGCCTGCTCTAATGTGATTTGTTTGTTCATAATACGTTATGATTTGGTTTTTTGTTTATGTTCTCGGTCTAAATAAACTTGGCTGCGCCTCTTCGTTGCTCGAACAAGTTCGGCACTGCGTTCGGCTTGCACAAGTTTTGGATAAACTTGGCTGCGCCTCTTCATTGCTCGAACAAGAGTTCAGCACTGCGTTCGGCTTGCACAAGTTTTGGATAAACTTGGCTGCGCCTCTTCATTGCTCGAACAAGAGTTCGGCACTGCGTTCGGCTTGCACAAGTTTTTAAGACTGCAAATTTACTGAAAATAAACGACTTCTAAACTATAATCCAGATTTAATTTTTTGACAATTTTTTCGGAGATAGCGGTAATATGCTGATATACAGCGTATTGTGTGGTTTTTAATAATAGATTTAAGTCTCAGGAGTAGTTAGGTAGTTAGATGGAGTTGGGAGGTTTCTCTGTTCGGTGTCTCGTTGCGATTGCAACCGCGAGATGCTCGCGAGTTTGGCTGGGACGCGCCTTGGCACGATTTGTGCAATGCGCAAAAATGTCTACCTTTGTAGGCCTAGAAATCATGTTCAAAATCCAAATAACTATGCGCAAACTGATGGCTCTCGCAGCAGTGGCCCTGGTAGTGGCTGGCTGCACCAATAGTGTTTCACATCGCTGTGTCAGCCCGCTGGCGGCTGGCTACAACACCGACTCGCTCACCGACTGCACTGTGCCGGCACAATTCACAGCAGCCGACTTTGATTGGCAGGCTGGTACGCTCACCATGACAGTCTGCAGCGAGGACCTCTACGATGCCGTGGAGGTGAACCAGTTGCAGCCTGGCGACACACTTGTCTTCCAGGGACGCAGCATCGTCGTCCAAAAGATTGAGGATGCTGACGGCATCAAGACGGTGAATGGCGGCATTGAGCAGGGTGGGGCCGAACTTATGGCTGGTGATGGCGGCACATACCGCGGCTTCCAGCTCGACGACCACTCGGTCTACACCACGCTGGGCAAGGCCACTGTGCCTGTGTCGAGCGAACTGGTGTTTATCGATTGCGGCATCGAGCCTAATGATCCGGTCGACACCATCCGCAACGATGCGCGTGGTCACATCCAGAAGCTGGGCGACCGCAGCGACTTCAACGAGCTCAACACTCTGGTGCTCATTGAGGGCGGCAAAATCACCCAAATCACACGCCGCTGGATTCCCTGACCAGTGGAGAGGGTTGAGAGGTGAGGAGTGAGGCTTGTCGCTTCAACTCTAACCCTCGAGGGGACAAACCCTAACCCTTAACCCCTCACTCCTAACCATCAAGTGCCTGAAGCACGCGCTTCAGGCACTTGAATCATTTGATGAGCTGGAGGATGGCCTTGGCGTCGGCGTCACCCTCGTTAGCATCTTTGCGCAGTTTCTGCATGATTTCTTTGCCGTCCTTGTCGTTTTTGACGGCCTTCTTGCACCAGGCGCGTGCCTTGGCTTTGTCCACCGGCACACCATTGCCCTTGAGGTAGCATTTGCCCAATGCCAGCTGTGCGTCGCCGTTGCCGTTGTTGGCCGCCTTGGTGAACAGCTCGATGGCCTTCTTCATGTTCTTGGTCACGCCCTCGCCATTCTTGTAGCACTTGCCCAACTCATATTGCGACTTGGCGTGCCCCTGTGCGGCTGCCTTGGCATACCATGCCACGGCCTGACGGTCGTCCTCGGTCACGCCATGGCCCTTGTCATAGCATTTGCCCAGGCGGTATTGTGCCTTCTTGTGGCCCTTCTGTGCTGCTGCGCGCAGCTTGGGCACTGCTTGTGTGTATCGTTCCGCGTCATAGAGCTTCTTGCCCTCTTGATAGAGTTTGTCGGCGCTCTGTGCCGAGCACACCAGTGCCATTGTCATCATCAGTGTGAATAGTAGATGTTTCATAGTCGGTTGTGTTATACTTTGGATTGTAGCTTCATTGCTTGAGAAATTGCAGGTAAGCCTTTGCCGTCGACGGGTTGTAGGCGACAAAGATGTTGTTGGCAAACACGACATCGGTGATGTGGTTGTCGACCACATAACGCTTGATGTTCTTGGTGAAATAGCGGTAATCCACGACATGCACCTGCTCGAATGAGTAGAACAGGTTGCTCGGTATGGTGTTGCCGAAGCTGTCCTTGAGGATGAGCACGCGGCGGCCATTATGCGTGCTGGTCTCGACCTTGGTGATCTTGGTGTCGCCACCCATGAAGGTGCAGTAGGCCCCTCCGCTGCCGTCCTTGTACTTGAAGAAGTACTCCCCTTGCACGGGCTTGTGCTCGCCAGTGACTTCATACTTCTTGTTGATGTCATACATTGTGTAGGTGGTGGTGTATTGCACCTGGTTGGGGACATAGTAGACAAAGTCTTCGGGGGCATTCTTGACGGCGATGTCCTTGGAGTAGCCATACATCGACCCGACGTAGCCATGCACCACCTTCTGCTCATAGGCCGACAGGTCGCGGAAGGGCACGCCGGCCACTTGAGCCAGCTTCTGTGCGGCCAGGAAGCCACCCAGTGGTGCCCAGTGGTGGTCGGTGCGCAGGTAGATGGGCTTGTCGGCATTCTTGCCCAGCACGCTGTAGATGTCCACGGGCTTGACCTTGCCCTCGAGCAGCGAGTGGATGTTCATGATGGTGGCGCGCTGGCTCTTGCTGCGGTCACGTGCCTCGTCGGGGCAGTAGAACTCGATGGCTGTGGGGATGACCATGCAGTAGACTTGGACATTGTCGCCCAGCTCCGTCTGATAGGTGTTGACAGCCTGCGCATAGGCCGATCCGCCCTTGGCCTCGCCGCCGTAGGCCATGAGTGCGCGCACGTTGGGGCCACTGCCCAGCACCAGGATGCCCTTGTGCGCAATCTTGGCTTTCTCCTTGGCAGTGAGCTTGTTGACATACTCATCGGGCTGTCCGTCATCCTCGGGCTCGGCTTGGCTGTCCGGCTCCATGTCGGTCTCGTCGTCGGCAGCATGGAAGGTGATCTGGTCGTCGCTGCCGGTGTTGAGCGCAATCCACTGCTTGAACAGCATGCTCACCGACATGAACTGGTCGCGAAATGGCTCGCTGTCGCTGAACCATGACGAGACCTCGGCGGTGAACTTGCCACTGGCCAGCTTGTCGAGCGAGAACTCAGGGAAGGTGGCCAGCTCGCGCTTCTCCAGCTCCGACACTCGCGGTCGGGGCAGGGTGTCGAAGATGATGGCCAGGGCCACAAAGGCCAGCCCTACGATAATCAGATAGAATTTGTTCATGTTGCTGGGTTGTTGATGCGGGGCTTATTGCTTGTTGAGCATGGCGTCGTAGCGTGTGCTGTTGTTGCCCGACAGGGCAATCTCCAGCACGTTGGCCATGAGCACATCGGTGATGCCGTTGTCCTTGACATACTGCTTGAGGTTGCCGTTGAAGTAACGGAAGTCGAGCACGTGCACCTGTTCGAACGAGAAGAACAGGAATGGCGGGATGGCGTTGCCAAAGCTGTCCTTGATGACCAGCAGCCGGCGGCCGTTGTTGACGCTGGTGGTGACCTGTGTGTTGTTGTAGTCGCCACCCATGAAGGTGCAGTAGGCCCCTGCGCCCTTGAAGGGGATGAAGTAGTCGCTGGGCTGGAGGCCGGTCTCGCTCACCACGCGCTTGCCCTTGACGGTGTAGACGTTGCGCTTGGCCGTGTAGTTGGCGCCGCGCGGCGTGTAGTAGACAAAGTCCTCGGGCGAACTCTTGACGGCAGGGTCTTTGGCATAACTGGACATCGACCCGACGTAGTTGCTCACCACATGCTTGTCGTAGTGTGTGAGGTCGCGGAAGGGGACCTTGGCCACACGGGCCAACTCGCGCGCGGCATAGTAGGCGCCCAGCGGTGCCCAGTGATGGTCGGTGCGTGAGTAGATGGGCTCGCTGGCGTGCTGTCCCAGGGTGGTGTAGACGTCCACAGCCTTGACACGCTTGTCGAGTGTGTCAAATATCTTGCTGATGGTGGGCAACTGCGAGTGGGTCCATGCCGTGGCGGCCTCGGGCGTGTAGAACTCGGCAGCCGAGGGGATGGGCATGCAGTAGACCTGCACGCCGTCGCCCAGGACGGCCTGTAGTTTGTTGGCGGTCTCGGCATAGCGCACGCCGCTGCTGGCGCCGCCACTATAGGCGCTGAATACCCTGACCGTGTCGGGCTTGCCCACGATGATCATGCCCGTGCGGGTCTTGCGTGCCGGCGCGTCGGGGTTGACCTTGTTGACATAGGGCTGGATGTTGACTTGCGCCGGTGTCTCGATGGCCGACAAGAACGCCATGGCGCAGATTATTGTTGCTAGTTTGCTGAATGTTTTCATTGTCTATTGCATTGATTGAGTGATAGTCCTAGAAACGGGTGTAGATGAATGCGTTGTTGGTGGCGCCGATGAGCAGACACACGCTGAGCAACAGCAGTGCCACGCTCACGACGATGCGCAGGGTGGTGGTGACTGCATGCCACGTGCCCGAAGTCAGCGACTTATTGTCGAGCCACTGTGCCACCCATCGCCGCACGGGCATGCATAGCAGCAGCGCAGCCAGCCACAAGTAGCAGTTGCCCTGCAGGGTGGTCTGGGCGATGAAGTCATAGCCCTTGCCGCTCAGGCCGAACAGGGCGCTGTTGAACGTGGCCAGCTTGCCCAGGTCGTCGAAGTAGAACAGTGCCCATCCCCACACGATGAGCAGTAGGCTGTAGATGTGCAGCAGTGGCGAAGGCACCTTGCCGATAAACTTCATCAGAGTGTATTTCTCGGCCATGACAATCAAGCCATAGTAGAGTCCCCAGAGGATGAAGTTCCAGCTGGCGCCATGCCACATGCCGGTCAAGAACCACACCACCAGCAGGTTGACGGCCTGGTGGCGGCGGTTGCCGCCCAAGGGGATGTAGACATAGTCGCGGAAGAAGCTGCCCAGTGACATGTGCCAGCGTCGCCAGAACTCGGTGATGGACTTGCTGCAATAGGGGTGGTCGAAGTTCTCATTGAAGTGGAACCCCATGCAACGGCCCATGCCGATGGCCATGTCGCTATAGCCCGAGAAGTCGAAGTAGATCTGCAGGGTGAACGCTATCAGACCAATCCACGCGCTGGCCGTCGAGAGCTCGCCCAGTTGCTTGATCATCAGCTGGTCGACAATCTCAGACAACTGATTGGCCAGGATCACCTTCTTGCCCAGGCCGATGAGGAAGCGGTAGACGCCCTGTACGATGTCGTCGGTGCTGACATGGCGGTCGGTGATCTCTAGCGCCACGGTCTGGTAGCGGACGATGGGGCCGGCAATCAGCTGCGGGAACATGCTGATGTAGAGCAGCAGGTTGCCAATCCTCTTCTGGCACGGCGACACACGGCGATAGACGTCGACCAGGTAGGAGATGGACTGGAACGTGTAGAAGCTGATGCCGATGGGCAGGGCGATCTTGGGCACTGGCACGGCTAGTCCGATGTCGTTGAGCGTCTGGGCAAAGAAGCCGGCATACTTGAATGTGCCCAGAATGCCGATGTTGCACGCCAGACCGGCAACAAGCGCCCAGCGTCGCCTGGGGCCGTCGTAGTGGTCGATGCCCAGGCCGGCCAGATAGTTGATCAGCACGCTGCCCAGCATCAAGAACACGTAGACCGGTTCGCCCCAAGCATAAAAGATGAGCGAGAACAGCACCAGCGTGCTGTTGCGGGCCACAAAACTGTTGGACCGGCCGTGGCTCAGCCCCCGGTCAATCCAGGTACCTAGCAGATAGCACAGGATGAAAGCTGGAATGAAAACAAACAGGAAGAATAGGTCAGAAAAAACCATGTCAGTTGGTGTATGGGACTGGGGGTTGATAAACTAACCGGAATGACTCCAGGCTGCGGACGATGATCTCGCCGTTGGTCTTGGCACCCTGCACATTGGTGTGGATGCCGTCGTAGGTGTAGGTGTGGCGCTTCTTCTCGGTGGCATGGCTGATGGGGCTGAGCAGGTCGAGCCTGATGGTGTGCTGCTTGAGCGACAGGCCTGTCGACTCGAGGATGGCGCCCACCTGGTTAATGAGGTTGGTCTTGACCTTGGAGGCGTGGGCAGGCGAGACAAACACGATGATGGCGCGCGGGAAGCGGTCATGCAACAGCAGGCTGCAGTAGGCTGCCGACTCGGCCAGAGTCAGCACCTGGCCCGGCAGCTTCTGTGTGACGTTGCTCCAGCGGTGATGCAGGGCCTGCTGCGGAGTGATGGCAAAGGCCATCGGACGCTTGTTGACAAACCATGCGTCGTTGGCCCCGGCTGCGATGAGGATGAGTTGGGGTGTGGGCTGCTCGCCGGCTTCGTGGGCCTCGATGAGACGCATCACCTGGTTATAGATCACATTGTCATCACCCAGTACGCCGATGTCCTCGATGGTGTTGACCACTGTGCTCGTGGTGTTGGTCCAGCATGCGCCACTACGCGCATAGCTGCGGCACGATGCCGGTGCAAACCAGTCGTTGAACCACTTGGACCATGCCTTGTCCTGACTGCAGTCGTCGCCGCCCAGCCAGGTGTTCGAGTCGCCCAGGATGGCCACATGCACATTGGGGTGTGGCTTGAAAGTCTGGGGCTTGGCTGATCCAATCATACACAGGCATAAGGCCAGAGCGAGGGTCAGGGAATATTTAATCTGGGTTGATGTCATTGTTTGGAATTAAAACTGCAAAATTACTGATTTCTTGTCAAAAAACCAAATTTATAATGCAAATTAAAGCATTATTTAATAATGTGGCAGCATGGGTAAAAACAAAAAGCACCGCAAATCGATTATTTGCAGTGCTTTCTTGCTTGCCCGTACCCAGAACCGGAACATAACCGTCTCTAACAAAGGAAAGAAAAAGAAATAAAATAATTGATACACAATTATTTACAATACTTTGCAATTTTTTCTGATTTTTGACAAAATACCCTATTTTTGCCCTTGTTTTGTTAGAATTAACACCTTTTTAACACCCTGGAATTAAAACTTTTTGTACCTTT
>DEKO01000144.1:0-955 GCA_002353885.1 Porphyromonadaceae bacterium UBA2720 | reverse complement strand
TTTGCAGACGAAAAGAAAACATCGGTAAATAAACGAGTTATGGCAGAATCAAGAGGCAAAAACAAGAACCTCGTGGAAGCAGGAAATCCGCGATTATTGAAGAAATTAGTGAAGAATGACACCGAATATAGCCTATATTTGGAGTATCAGATGGGTTATAATCGTGACAATGGCACGTCCATTCGCAAGAAGGAAAGTTTGTCACTGTATCTTTTGGCATCTCCCCGTACACCCATCCAACGACAGCAAAACAAAGAGACGCTGGAACTAGCCAAGAAGATTCGTTTCGAGCGTGAGCAAGAATTTCTGGACAACCGCGAGGGCTATCGACTGAAGAAAGAGAAAGGCATCAATTTCCTCGACTACTACCAGTCGTACATCAGCAGCTACACCAAGAAAGACATTCGCATGATTCAGATTGCCCTCAATCGTTTCCATGACTTTCTTGCGGAGTATCATCCGCTGTTGAAAGACTTCATCCGGCCCGATGCCATTACTCATGAAATGATGGTAAAGTTTGCCGAATACCTTCAGACTCGTAGTGTGGGCGAAGGGGCAAAAAGCATCTTGCAGCGATTCAAGAAAGTGGTGCGTTCTGCCGTTGACCAGGGCATCATGGCGAAAGATCCATGCAAGGGAGTTGTCTGTGTCGTTGATGACCAGGTGCTGAAGAAAGATGTACTCTCGCAAGAGGAAATTCAAAAACTCATGGATACTCACTATCAGTTCGAGAAAGAGAATGTCCGTAATGCCTTCATCTTTTGCCTTTATACAGGCATGCGATTCTGCGATGTCAAAGACCTGCGCTACTCGAACATTGACTATGCCAACAAACTCCTACGCTTCGAGCAAGACAAGACTAAAGGACACTCTGCGCGCAGTTGGGTTACCATCCCCCTCAATGACGGACTCATCCATCTGGTTGGCATGCTAAAAGAAGGAGAGACAAAGGAAT
>DEKO01000113.1 GCA_002353885.1 Porphyromonadaceae bacterium UBA2720 | reverse complement strand
TGTCCTGAGCCATGGCACCTAACCCCTAACCTTCAAGTTTTTCAAGTTGCTGCAACTTGCGAAACTTGAGCCATTATAATTCTGGCAATGGTTGATGCTGTACACCTTTTGCTGGCGACTGGGTGAAAGGCTTTTTTGCCCCCGAAATGAAGTTTTTTCTGATTTTTTATTGTCAATTCGAGAAAAAGCAGTACCTTTGCAGCACCAAAACAAGGAATCGGGGTGTAGCACAGTTGGTTAGCGCGCCACGTTCGGGACGTGGAGGTCGGAAGTTCGAGTCCTCTCACCCCGACCCGACAGGGGACAACAAGCAGCATGGCTGCATGTTGTCCCCCTATTTTGTTTTGTCAAACCGCGAAACCAGTTGCCCGCTGACTAAAAAAGAAGACAACGAGGACAACACGGACAAAAGATTCATTCAGACAACATTTGATTTATTTTTTGATTGTTCTCGTTGTTCATGTTGTCTTCTTATACAATCTGCGTAATCTGCAGTTCATTATGATTTTTAAAAACAACTCAAACAACTTACTCAATCTTAATTCTTTATTATTATAAATTGTTTTTAGGGTAGGGCTATGCTCATTATGAGATGTCGAGTGGGCTTCTAGACGATGGGGTAGCAAAATCCTCAAGGTCACGGATGCATCTGTGGCCTTGAGGTGGTGGGAGGACACAACGGAGCAGCTTTCCGTTGGGGCAGTACCTGTCGACGGGGTTTATTGCGGAATGAAGGGTGTGGGCGAGGGGCTCAAGAAAATGTCTTGATGATTGCCTTGCAGGTCGAGATACTGTAGGCGGATGCCTGGCAGGCCGTTTTTGACGGGGTTGACATCGTCGGGCAATCTGAACGACAAGTTTCCTGACAACCTGGTGGTGCCGTTGGACATATTCTGGCCCTTGTGAAACAAGACACACCGGCATGTGTCGCCCGTGGGGAAAACCGCTAGCGAGAGTTGGTGTGTCCCACCCTCCGCATTGTTGGTGAAGACTTCGAATGAGATGTCTACCCATTTTCCATTCTCGGCTAGATGCATTTTCTGAACCTTAACTGGGTCGCTGCCCAGGGTCTCTTGTTGTGCCACCGTGGGCGACACAATGGCATCGCTGATGCTGAACAAGGTAATGCCATTCAGGTTGGCCAGCACATCATATCCGTCGATGTGACCGTCGTAAAGTTCATAAGTCAGTAGGCTTCGGCCTTCAGGCAGTAGGCCATTGATGATGTAGGTGTCCAGCAGCCATTTTCGGTCAAGATCATCGGTAAGTTCACAATAATTGCCTTGATATTTACCGACCATGACGTAGGCTTGTTGCTGTCCTGGGAGTAATGACCCCATGGGTTTATTGACATTACTCATGTCATTCATGTCATCTTTAGTGCATGAAAACATCATGAGCGACATCGCACATAAGGTGAGTAATAATCTGCGCATAGTCATTACATTCTGGATTGTCGGAAAGCTAAATGGTCGAAGATATCACCGGCGGTAACCTCGAGTGTGAACATTCGCTCGTCGATGCTGTCGGGCAGTTGCGCGACAGTGATGGTCAGGTCGGCCACGTCAAAGCGCGCGTCAAACCACGAGCTGGCCAGGTGTTCCCAGTTGATGTTGTAAGGATTGTTATCGGCGGGCTGGCCATTGTAGATGGGATAGGGATTGCCTGGCCAGATGGTCGAGTCGCCAAATGTCACGCCACACATCCATGGCGCCGGATAGTTGCTGCAAGTCAGGGTGTAGGTTCCCCCCGATGTTGGTACCAGGTAAATTTCGTTTTTGAGTTGGGTCAAGCCCTCAGGCTCAGTCCACTTCATGGGTGCCCACTTTCCGATTGGTTCGTCGTCGTGACAGGCACTTATGGCAAACATAAGCACAGCAAGCAATGAAATAAAGAGTAACTTTTTCATTTGATTGATGATTTGTGATTGATCAAAAACTGATGTTTACCCCCATCTTGAGGTTGAAGGTGAGGGGATGTTCGTTACGGGCTGTGGGCAGCGTGAACTCGGTGGCATAGTGCGACACCTTGGGCTCGACAAACAGTCCCAGATGTTGGGTGATGTCAAGTTGCAGCCCGGCCATGCCATGCACCGACCACTGGATGCGCTTAGGGACATCGACCTGCTCATCGCCGCGGTCGACGGCGACGCATCGCTCGGCCATCGCCTCGGCCCCGACGTAGGCCGACAGCCGTCGATAGTTCCAGAACCTCCATTGCAGTGCCACAGGTATGCCGATGAACTGCACTGTCTGGTCGAATCGCTCGAGGTCGGCACTGACCTCGCTGCTATAACGGGCATAGTTCACTCCGATGCCTGCAGTGAGGTTGTGAGGCAGCGACTTGCTGACCATGATGCCCACGTTGAGCGGTATGTGATGGTTGTAGTGATAGTGCGTCACAGCTTGAGCCTCGATGAATCGTCCGTTGCCCATGGCCATGAGAATGGGGCGCTGCACGGCTTGTGTGCCGTTCTGCGCCAACAAGTTGCCACTGCCATAGAGGCTTATATTGAAATGAGAATCATTTTCCTTGAATTGAGTACGATGAATTGAGATTTGAGTATTATTATCGGCTAATTGAGACTTGTGACTTGCCGATGGAGAATGATTTTGTTGTTGTGATGATGTAGTGTTTATAGTGTCTCTATCTTGCTCCCTTTCGTGAATAGGAGCAACGGGTGTTGTGGCGTGAGTGCCGTCAACAGGCGTGGTTGTTTCTACCCCGACCTTGACCTTCTTCTGCGAGGGGAGAGGAGACTGTGTGTGAATAGCCAGCGTGTGGTGGGGCGACTGTGTGTAAGCCTCTTGCAAGATGGATGAGGCTGTTGTGGGCTGTGTGGCTTGGGCAATCACCTCACTGCTTGTGTCATCTATCCTGGCCGGTCGGGTAGTGATGGCCAGTGCTATGATGGCTGCTGCTGTGGCAGCTGCGGCGCTCCACCACAGCCACGGCCGGCGACGTCGCGTTGCCGGCAGTTTCTGCTCGATGCGTTGCCACAATTGCTCATCGATGGGCTGTCCAGCCTGTTGTGCTTTGTGTGCCACGATGTCGATCCACTCGGGATTGTTATGTTGCGATGGACTGCTCATGAGGTATGTTGATTGATATATTCCTTGATTTTGTGAGCAAGAATGGCTCTTGCCCTTGACAGTTGCGACGACGATGTGCCCTCGTTGATGCCCAACTGCCGGGCAATGTCGCGGTGCGAATATCCGTCGATGCAATGCATGTTGAACACTGTGCGATAGCCCATGGGCAGTGCTGCCACCATGCTCAGGATGGTGTCGGTGTCGATGTGTGCCACCTCGCCTGCGTCGAGTTGCTCCTCATGCTCGGGCACGCTGTCGATGTTCACCACATCGGGCAGGTGCTGCCTTTGTCTGAGCTGGCTCACGGCTGTGTTGACCACGATGCGGTGCAGCCATGCTTGCAGCGAACCTTCGCCCTTCCAGGTGAATTGATCGAAGGACAGATAGGCCTTGACCAGCGCATCTTGCAGCACGTCCTGCGCATCTTCGTGGTTGCCCATATATCTGACGGCAATGGCCATGAGGTGTGTGGCAAGTGCGTCGTAGAGCGCACGTTGCGCCTCACGCCGCCCCTTCTTACAGCCGTTGACGATGTCGCTCTCGGTCATCATATCCAATTAATAAACGCTGACGTTGCGAGAATGCTGCATCGGTGAGCATTTTTTTTCACAGAAATTGAGCGCTCTGATGTGGCTGATTGGCAAGTGTAACCCAATGCTCAAAGGTTGTAGGACACAACAAAAAGTTAAAATCACGGTGAAGTGCTTGAGAGCATGGTAGGGACGCGCTTTGGCACGTCGGCCGCTTTTTGAGCCTGTCGGCCCGCTGTTTGGCCTTCGGCCGCTATTGGCATCGGACGCAGCACGCTACGTCCCTACAAGGCAAAAAGCTGAAAGCTTTTTAAATAGCTTATAGCTAACGTCTAATGTCTAACAATCTACTTTCCTAGGATAATGTTGATGATTTCGTTGATGTCGGCCACATCGATGTTGCCATCGCCTGTGACATCGGCCAGGACTGTGGCCACGGCTAGTCCCAGGATGATGTTGATAGTCTGGTTGATGTCGGCCACGTCGACGGTGCCGTCACGGGTGACGTCGCCCCGCAGGCCGGTTGCCATGCCCGCCAAGGTCATGCTGCTGGGCGCAGGCGTGAGGTGCTGATTGACCTGCTTGGGCAGTGCCCATGCGGCCATGCCAGTGGCAGCAGCGGCGAGATAGAGGTTGTCGGCCACGTCGAAGGCTAGGCCGAAGCTCTCGCTGCCCATGCCCGTGGTGATGGTGTGCCTGAGTGTGAGAGTGGGTGCGTTGGGGTTGGTCTTGTCGATGGCGAATATCTTGACTTGGCTGCCACATCCCATGGCCAGCAGTGTGTCGTCGGTGTTGATGGCCATAGCCCCTTTCTGCGATGTGCCCATGATGCCTGCCGAATTGTAGACGATGCGGCCATCGTGCACACAGATGAGTGATGGCACTGTGGCATCGTCGGTCCATCGATATTGTGCAATCCACCAGTCTCCGTCGGCATCGGGCTGGATGCGGCATGCTGCATTGCGCAGATATCCGTTGCCTTCGGTGTCGTTGGGGTTGGGTGCGTTGTCAAAGACCACCTCGGTCGGTGCCGTGGTCCACGGGCTGTTGCACAGACCGATGTCGTAGCGCAGCAGGGGTAGAAAGCTGTTGCTGGCCGATGGCATGTCCTCGTCGATGGTGTAGAGCACGGTGCTGTCGGCTGCTCCCTCGACCCAACACGATGCCACCGATCCGCCAATGTTCACGCCGCCGTTGCTGACCAGTCCGTTGCTGGCGCGTGTGCCGGCAAAGACGGGTGTGAATGTGGCGTCCAAATGGCTGGGGTCGGCCTTCCACACGCCGCTGTGTGCGTCGCTCCAGTCGGCCAGATAGAGCATGCCATCGAGTGCCACCTTGACATCGTTGGGGCTGGACGAAGCGCTCCAGGCGATGTTGCCTGTGTGTGGTGTGTTGCCCTGCTGAGTGATGTCGGCAAAGGTCGGGTCGAGCACATACAGGCCGTTGGCTGTTGTGCGTCCGTTGGTGGTCCCACCCTTCGACTCGGTCATGTAGATGCGCCCGAAGTAGGGACTCTCGGTGCTGTTGTCGACGGCCACGCCACGCAGGTTGGCAAAGTTGAGCTGCGGTTGCAGGGTGCGGTTGGTCACAGGTCGCGGAGAGTCGGTGGTGGCCGGGTCGGCAGTGGCCAGTATGCTCCAGGTCAGTTGCTGGCCTGCGATGCCGTTAAGGTCGGCGTGTATCACATGCTTGCCTCGGGCGAGCGCTCCGGCATCGATGGTCTTGACCACAGTGCCGTTGTCAGTGATGTTGACCTGCACGCTGGTGGCGTCGGTGTTGAGGGTGAAGGCCAGGTCATAACGTGCCTGGCCTGTGCTGGTGGCACTGAGCGCGCTGGCATAGATGTTGGGCTTGCCCAGGGCATCGAGCGGGTCGGATGAGTGCCCAACCAGTTGTGTGACCTGGCTGGTGGTCTTGGCTGCTGTGACGGTGACCTGTTGTGTGGCTGTGTCATAGCCCTCGGCCTCAAGTCGCACCTGGTAGTTGCCTGGTGCCAAGTCGCGGAAGACGTACACACCGTTGTAGTAGTCGTCGGTGGTGTAGGTCAGCAATTCATTGCCGACGGCGTCGAGCAGTGTTGCCTTGGCGCCATTGATGGGTGTGTACTGGTCGTGTGTACCGGCGACGTAGTTGTCAAAGCGTGAGTCGCTCATGATGAGCTGGCTGTCCTTGATGGCCCCCATGATTTCGCCCACTTGTGGTGCATCGGCGCCGAAGTAGTCGAGGAAGAAGCGATAGAGGTTGACAGCGGTCATGCGCGCATAGTCTTTGTTGAGCAGCCGGTGTGTCTCGGGCTCATAGTCGTGAAACGATGTCTCGACCAGGAAGCCGGGCACGGTGAGTGGCCGCAGCACGCCCAGGTAGTAGCCTAGGAAGTGGTAGTCGTCGCGCACGATGGGGTTGGCGGGCGACCCGCTGGTCCACACAGTGAGGTTGTTGTCGTAGAGGTAGGGCCAGACTTTTGTGGCCATGTCCTTGCTGGTCTCGTTCCACGCGACTCCCGACGCTGCATCGGCGTTGCCCTTGTAGAGCGAGAGCAGATAGTTCGTGCCGTTGTTGGTGCCCAGACCGTTGCTGTGCAACGAGACGAAAGCATCGGCTCCGAAAGCGTTTGCCTCCTCGGCAATCTCGCTGAGTGCCTTGTCGTCCTGGTCGCGGTTGAGTGTTCGCGATATCATTACCGTGGCTCCAGCCTGTTGCAACAGTCGCCTCAGCTCCAGGCCTTTGGTCAGGTTGCATGACGACTCGAAGAATCCCAACGTGTCGCCAGCAGCAAATGGTATGGTGACCACGTTGCGGTCGTTGCTGGTGTTGTAGCCTCCATGCCCCGGATTGACATAGATCTTCTTGCCTGTGAGGTCGCCAGCTTGCGATGCAGTCACGGCTATTGACAAACAGAGTGTGATTAGCTTTTTCATTGCAGGCTGTCGTTAGGCTGGTTGATACTGATTCTCATCACATAGATGTCGCCCTGCGGGGTGCAGAATGCGACATGTCCGGCTTGTGCGCTGGGATACATGGCCTTCAGGCTTGGGTCGGTGAGCGTCTGCTGCATGGTGCCGTCGACACGGGTCATGACGATGGTGCTGGCAGTGACCTGGTAGCCGTCGTCGCTGTCTTGCATGGCCACAATCCACTGGTCGTCAACCCAGCGTGCAGCTCGCATCTTGCCCAGATGTGTCACTTGCCGTGTGGTCAGGTCGTAGACATAGGTTCCGCTGCCCGAGACGGTGTAGGCAATCTTGGACTGGTCGGGCGACAACTGTGGCCATAGGTATCGGTGGTCGGCTCCGTTGGGAGTGATCACGATGGTCGAGCCGTTGCGCGAAAGCTCAATTTGCAGTCGGTCGTTGGTGCGGACGGCACTGGTCATGGCCTGGCGTCCGGCGCGCGGCTGTGTGGAGATGACTTGCTGCTCTCCAGTTGAAAGGTCAATGCGGATTAACCCCGTATAGTCCTGCTGTGTGACCAGCACGGCCTGTGCATTGTCGGTCAGCAGGGGGTAGAAGGCCGCTGTGCTGGTAACGATACGCACCGGGTCGCCCACGGTGACGTTTTGCGCCATGGCAGTGGTTGTCATCAGCCACAGGAGCAGTAATGATGTCTTGATGTTCATTGTTTTAGACTTTAGTTTCTAGTTGTTAGTTGTTCCTAGCGGGGCTTGCGGGCCGAAGGCCCAAATCTCGTGCCATCGAGTTTCTAGTTTTTAGTAGCTGCCAGGCAGTCTGCGAGATAAAACAATGCAGCTCAATCTGCATGATCTGCATGAGAAGAGTTAATCCCGTTCGGTCGCGAGCACTTCGTGGTTGTCACGACTTTTATTACGAATTTTCGAATTATCGATTCATTTGCGTGAGACGTGGCAGTCGCGATTTTTTATCAAGAATATTAGGAATTAAAGAATTATATCTGTTTGATCTGCGCAATCTGCGTGAGATTGTGCTAGCTACAATTCAGTCTGATGGTCTCGATGTCGTCGGGGACGTGGATGGAGCCGGTGAAGTGCTGGGCAGCCTCGGCGGTGTAGGTGGGTCGCCGGGTGGTGAGGTGGGTGTCCTCGGTGTGATAGAGCACCAAGTGCTTGACACCGAGCTCCTGGGCCACGCGGCCGGCATCGAGGGCTGTGGAGTGATGTTTCTCGTAGGGGTTGAACTGCTGGCGGTCGGTGTAGAGGCAGAATGCTTCGCTCAGCAGCCAGTCGGCGCCAGTGGCCCAGGGCTGGCTCGACTGGCTGTAGGGCTCGTCGCCCAGGCAGGTGAGCCGTTGGCCGTCGGGCAGCAGCGCGCTGAAGCCGAACTGCTTGGCCTTGGTCGAACCGATGTCGAATGCGGTGACGGCCATGTCGTCGATTTGCAACTGCTGGCCGTGGGTGACCTGGCGCAGCGTGATGCCGTGGTCGATGACGCTGGTGATCTTGTTGGGCATCATCAGGCTGCACATGGTGCGCAGGGCATGCTCACCCTCGTCGTGGCAGTAGATGGTGAGTGTGCCCTGATAGCGGCCGTTGTGAATCATTGGCGCAATCTTGCGTATCATCCAGATGACGCCCATGATGTGGTCGGTGTGGCAGTGGGTGAGCCACAGGTGGTGCACCTGCTGTGGGGCGATGGCGGCACGATGCAACTGGCGGAAGATGCCGTTGCCCCCGCCTGCGTCGACCATCATGCCCCCGCCTGGCGTGCGCAGCCAGAAGCATGTGTTGTAGCACCTTGTGCACATGGCGTTGCCTGTGCCCAGCATGGTCAGACTGCTCGTCAAATCACTCATGACTCTCAACTATTAACTGTTAACTATTAACTGTCAGCTATTCTTGACCGTGGGCAGCTCGATGGCAAATGTTGTGCCTCGGCCCACCTCGCTCTCCTTGATGTAGATGCGCCCGTCGTGATACTCCTCGATGATGCGCTTGACCAGTGTCAGTCCCAGTCCCCATCCGCGCTTCTTGGTGGTGAAGCCGGGGTTGAACACGTTCTTGAAGTTCTTGCGGGCAATGCCCTTGCCGGTGTCCTTGACCAAGATCAGTGCCTGGCCAGGCGTGCTGGTGACGGTGATGTCGAGCTTGCCCTCGCCGTCCATGGCGTCGACAGCATTTTTAGTGAGATTTTCCATCACCCACTCAAACAGCGACTGGCACAGCATGATGCCACAGTTCTGCTCGTCGTCGAGGTGCATGGTCAGCACCACTCGCTTGGGGATGCGTGTGCGCATGTATGCCAGACTCTGCTCGACAGCCTCGTTGATGAAGGTGAGTTCCTTGTCGGGCATCGAACCAATCTTGCTGAAGCGGTCGGCTATGACGCTCAGGCGGTTGACATCCTTGTCCATGTCGGCGACAATGCTGGGGTCGGTACCCATCGACTCGAGCATCTGTGTCCATGCCATGAGCGACGAGATGGGCGTGCCCAGCTGGTGTGCGGTCTCCTTGCTCAGTCCCACCCACACGCGGTTCTGCTCGGCCTTCTTGACGCTGATGAGGGCGAGGTAGGCCACGGCCAGGAAGATGAGCATGACGGCCAACTGGATGTAGGGGAACCATGCCAGGCGCCGCAGTGTGGTTGAGTCTTCGTAGTAGAGGTGCTGTGTGGTGTTAGCGTCAATCTTGATGTCGATGCGGTTGCTCGAGTCCTTGAGCCGGTTAAGCTTGGTCTTGAGATAGCTCATGTTGGCGTCGCTGATGGCATAGGGTGCCAGCGAGTCGATGGGCTCGGGCAGGCGGAAGTTGCGGTGCAACATGATTTCGCCCTGGTCGTCGACGAGCAAGACTGGGATGTTGTGGTTGCCCTCGATGATGCTGAGCAAGAAGTCGACGTCGGTCTGCATGGCATTGCCGCCAGCGTCCTCGTTTCCCATGGTGGCTAGTTCCTTGGTGGCGTTGGCCCAAATTTGCATTCGGTCGCGCTCCTGCTCAGCCAGGTCGCGCACGATGCGGTTTGAGACATAGATGAACCCGGCCACCAGCATGACCGAGACAATCATGAGTCCCATCTTCCAGATGCGGCGTTTGTCATAGATGTTGCGCAGGGGTAGTTTCACTGTCACGACACAAGTGTTAGAAAAACGACACTGCAAAAGTAAGCAATTTCGGTCAGATGGCGAAAAAAAACCGATTTTTAGCTATCAAAAACTATTCCAAACCGCCAAAATGCTGTGCAATAACTGAATTTTAGATTTTTTAGGACAAGAAAATTTTGCCGTGTGCAAAAAATGTAGTTATTTTGCAGTCGCCGTGAGGGTCGTTGTGAAACGACGTAGCGGATGCAGTTTGGGCAACTGTGCCACTGGTTGGCATAAGGCTCAAAGTGTAAGTATAGTTTTCAAGTATTAGTAATTATGAGGGTCTCAGCAGTGATGCTTGGACCTTTATTTTTTAATAAGTTATCTCCCATCTTCAAGGCTCACCCGATAAAAGGTGGGGGCGGTGGGGGGCGGTGTGGTCGAAGACCACAGCAAGGCCAGCGGCCTTGGCGAGGTCTTTCGACCTCATGC
>DEKO01000168.1 GCA_002353885.1 Porphyromonadaceae bacterium UBA2720 | reverse complement strand
CTTGACGGTTATTCCATCAATAACGTGTTTAAAGTCTACATGGCTGATACAGATTTGTTTGTGGCAATGCTGGAACAAGGTACAGCATTCAGTATTCTGCAAGGCGACCTGGGTGGATACAAGGGTGCGATTTTTGAGAACCTTGTTGCCGACATCCTTGGCAAAATGGGTCGTAAGTTATATTACTATCGAAAAGACTCCGGACTTGAGATTGACTTTGTGATGCGTTATAAGGGAGGATGTACGCTTGTAGAAGTCAAATCAACAACAGGTGATGCCAAGAGTGTCCGCACCATACTCAATCATCCTGAGAAATATCATGTGAAAGAAGCCATCAAATTAGGTGACTATAACATTGGACGGTCGGGCAACCAACTTACGTTGCCACTATATCTGGCATTTCTCCTACGCCAATACTAAGAAAAAAAAGCTGAAATCGCCCACAATAGTGATTAGGATGCCCAAAAGTTTGTATGCGGTTGAAAATCAGCAATGTGTCCTGTCTCGATTTGTAAATCAAGACAGGACATCTTAGTGTAATTATGCTGTATTTTGTGCCAATGTGTAAATTGGCCCATTTCTGATGCCGAAAAATTTGGTGGTATTTTGGGGATGGCCGTAATTTTGCCATCGAAAACATTTTCATCACTCGATTTATTAACACTAAAAAACGAATTATGAAAAATCAAAAACTTCTCCGATGCATGATGATGGCCACACTTATAGTCATAGCAGGTATAGTTGCCAGCGGACAAGTCATCATCCAGAACAAACCTATTGGCTCAGATGCACAAGATGGAAAAGTGTTCTGCCAGCCCAACATTGACTTGACAAAATGTAATATCTACGAAGGGCAGCACTCTATGTTATTTACTCCTAAACCAAATAAGTGTGCCAAAGAAGGCCAACAAAAAGTAAATGTGACCTTTCAAATGGAATATGACGAAGAATCATGCTCACTTCCTGTCTGGGTTCTTGCCTATCCCTTAGATCAATCATGGACGTCAAGCGGATCCTTCGCCACCTTTAGAAATTGGGTAGATAATACATTTAAAGAAGAGTTTAGCGTAGGAATCTATGACATAGCTGTTCCGTTTCCTGACTTAAATGGTTCACCCACTTTTTATGTTATATTAGAAAATGTAGAAATCAACTCAGACACAACTATTGTCATTGATCAAAGAACATCAACCAACCACATTCAAATTATTTCCAATATGCCGAATGGTGAGATTTATAATCCTGAGGTACAAACCTATGGAAGCCATCACATAGATAATGTAAATCTAGAAAGTTGTTTCGTCAGAGTGAGTGATGCATGTAAAATACTTGATACCTTTTTTTATAATACTCCTGATTTATACATCAATAATATTAGTGATCGTTTTATTTACACTGAACTTAGACACTTCAGGGATGAGGAATCTAACATCCTCTATATAATTGACCATACAAGTACTGACTTAATATTTCCACAGGAAAACGATCCAGCCAAGTGGGAATATATAGAAGAGACCTTCCAACCATCAGTTGACGATGATGGTGAAGATAAAATTCTGGGAGTTAAATTTACGGCGTGTTACAATGGTCTTTCACTCTTTTCTGGTAGCACTTGGTTTGAGTCTGGTACAGTGACAAGTGAAACTGCAAAGATTTATAAAAACACTCCAAAACGTGACGACAATTTTACTTGGTTAATTGCACCATACTATGGCCATAATGTTATTGTCACAACACAATGGGGCCCAGAACCTATGGACTTTAATATTTATGGTCTTCCGACTTATGTTGAAAACGGTGTCAAGTCTTATATCAACAATGGCCTCATTTCTTCCGGCATCAATCCACTCGGTTTCATTAATGAAGATGGTCATGTAGCTCTTCATGCATACCCTGGCAATCCTGCATTTGCCTTTACAGAAGCCCAGAAGACCTCAAATTATGGTTCAGGAACACCCATCTGCCTTTTTGCTTCGACAAAAATATTCAATTTTCCCGCTTGGCAATTCGAATTCATTGGCCGATATGGAGAAGTTCGAGAAGTTGATCGTCTTGCCGTTGAATTGTGTTTATATGTGAATGGTATTGAGATATGCAATGATATCAATCAATTAAATAACTGCCAAGTAGATCCAAATAGGCCTATAGGCGAGGTTGACATCAATATGAGCAATAAAAATGTCTTAGTGGATGGTTTGCTTGGCAAGAATATTACACAGATTCACATTGATGAAGAGCAAGAAGATAAAGATGCACCAACACTTTCTATGCTATGGTTCAAAGATAATGAAAATCGTATCACAGACCGCTTTTCAACAAGCGATAATGCCATCTTAGAATTCTCAGCTGGTGACTTTAAACTCATGTATGATGAAAATGTCTCTGATTTTAATTGGTTCACCTGCCAACAGCCAGAAGTTGAAGTGTCCTATGCGCCTTACGGTGAGGATAACTGGAACGAGCTGGAGGTAGAGGAAATCCCGGAAAACTTCTATATGCCTTGCTTTGGCCACTTCTATCGCGGCTCATTGGGCGGCGTGAAGGGCAAGGGATTGCAGGGCTGGTTTGACCTGAAGATTCGCTTGGAGGATGCTGCCGGCAACTGGCAGGAGCAGGTCATCAGCCCGGCCTTCCGCATCGATGACCAGGCTTACAGCAGCGTCGCCACGATGGGCAGCGGCAATGCCCATGAGGTGGCGCGTTACAACCTGGCTGGGCAGCGTGTTGATGCCAGCACCCCGGGTGTCGCCATCGTCAAGATGAGCGACGGCACCGCCCGCAAGGTCATCGTCCCATAATCTCACGCAGATTACGCAGATTAAATTGTAGACAAAACACCGCCTGGCTGTATCCAGTCAGGCGGTGTTTTTTGTCCTTTTGTTCTTCTGTCTTATTTATCGCGAAGCAAAAATCTCAAATTGCGCCCGTTCGGTTGCGAGCTAAAGGTTCGCAAATTCGTGATAAAGAGAACGAGAATAGAGAAATTTCTTTAATTCCTCAAATTCCTGATAGAAAAATCGTGATTACTTGCCGAACTTGATGCGCAGCTTCTCGAGCATGTCGCGGGTCATGGCATCGAGGTCATACTCGGGCTTCCAGTCCCACTCCATGCGCGCGCAGGTGTCATCGAGGCGGTTGGGCCAGCTGTCGGCGATGCCCTGACGCAGCGGGTCAACATCATAGACCATCTCAAAGTCGGGCACATACTCCTTGATCTTGTTGTAGATGATCTCGGGGTCGAAGCTCATCGAAGCGATATTGAACGAGTTGCGGTGAATCAGTCGGTCGGGGTTTGCCTCCATGATTTCGATGGCGGCGCGCAGTGCGTCGGGCATATACATCATGTCCATGAACGTGCCTTGCTTGATGGGGCAGGTGAACTTCTCGCCCTTGACGGCGCTATAGTAGATGTCGACAGCATAGTCGGTGGTGCCACCGCCCGGAGGAGTGACATAGCTGATGAGACCTGGGAAACGGACCGAGCGCGTGTCAACACCAAACTTGAGTGCATAGTAGTTGCTGAGCAACTCGCCCGACACCTTGGTCACACCATACATGGTGCGAGGCTGCTGGATGGTGTCTTGTGGGGTGCCGTCTTTGGGAGCATTGGGGCCAAACGAGCCAATCGAGCTGGGCGTGAACACGGCGCACTTGAGTTCGCGTGCCACCTCCAGGGTGTTCATCAAACCACCGATGCCAATCTTCCATGCCAACAACGGCTTTGCCTCGGCAACTGCGCTGAGCAGTGCTGCCAAGTTATAGATGGTGTCGACCTTGTACTTGCGCACGGCATCGGCAATCTGCTCTGCATTGGTGATATCAACCAGCTCAGCCGGTCCCGACTCCAGAAGCTCGCCCTTGGGCTCAGCCCCCTTGATGTAACCTGCCACCACATTGCCATTGCCGTAGATGCCTCTCAGTTTCATAGTTAGCTCCGAGCCAATCTGACCCGTTGAGCCAATAACCAACACGTTTTTCATTGTCTATATCTTTAGAGTGTTAATTGTTTTCTTGTTAATGGTGCCGCTAAGACGGTTGCAAAGGTACGAATAAGCGAGCGAAGAGCAAAAAAAAACGCACTTTTTTTTTGGCTCTGCCGAGCGCAAGTACCTTGGGCGTAGCCAACGGTACGAATAAGCAAGCGAAGAGCAAAAAAAAACGCACTTTTTTTTCGGCTCTGCCGAGCGCAAGTACCTTGGGCGCAGCCAACGGTACGAATAAGCGAGCAAAGAGCCAAAAAAAATCGTAATTTTTTTGGCACTGCCGAGCGGAAGCACCTTAGGTGCAGCCAACGGTATGAAAAGCACGGCAATTTTGCACTTTTTCGGAGGATTTTTTTCTCATGTCGGGAATTTTTCAGAACTTTGTGCCTGTTTTAAGTTTAGATTGTCTAGTATTTCTAGAGACTCTAGAGAATCTAGCTCATCTAGACCGACCTGAAAACCAAACTAAAACCTATAATAACTATGTATGGTAAAATGAAAGAGTTCCTCACGCAGGAACTGGCCGACATCCAAGCTGCCGGACTCTACAAGAACGAACGTATCATCACCACTGAGCAGCGCGCAGCCATCAAGGTGCGCCCCGACAGCGACGTGCTGAATTTCTGTGCCAACAACTATCTGGGTCTGTCGAACAACCCGCGCCTGATCACTGCCGCCACCGAGGCCATGAAGACCCACGGCTACGGCATGTCGAGCGTGCGCTTTATCTGCGGCACGCAGGACCTGCACAAGGAACTTGAGGCTGCTATTGCCGACTATTTCCACACCGACGACGCCATCCTCTACGGCTCGTGCTTCGATGCCAACGGCGGTCTGTTTGAGGCTCTGCTCACCGACCAGGATGCCATCATCAGCGACGCACTGAACCATGCGTCAATCATCGACGGCGTGCGCCTGTGCAAGGCCAAACGCTATCGTTATGCCAACGCCGACATGGCCGAGCTCGAGGAGTGCCTCAAGCAAGCTCAGGAGCAGCGCTTCCGCGTCATCGCCACCGACGGCGTGTTCTCGATGGACGGCAATGTGGCCCCGATGGACAAGATCTGTGACCTAGCCGAGAAGTATGACGCTCTGGTGATGGTCGACGAGTCGCACTCGGCAGGTGTCGTGGGCAAGACCGGTCACGGCGTGGCCGAGCAGTTTGACCTCTATGGCCGCATCGACATCTTCACCGGCACACTGGGCAAGGCCTTCGGCGGCGCCATGGGTGGCTTCACTACCGGCCGTAAGGAAATCATCGACATGCTGCGCCAGCGCAGCCGTCCCTACCTGTTCAGCAACTCGATTGCCCCTGGCATCGTGGGCGCCTCGATCGAGATGTTCAAGATGCTCAAGGAGAGCAACGCGCTGCACGACAAGCTGGTTGACAACGTCAACTACTTCCGCGACAAGATGATGGCCGCCGGCTTTGACATCAAGCCGACCCAGAGCGCCATCTGTGCCGTGATGCTCTATGACGCCAAGCTGTCGCAGGACTTCGCTGCCCGCATGCAGGAGGAAGGCATCTACGTCACAGGCTTCTACTATCCTGTGGTGCCCAAGGGCCAGGCCCGCATCCGCGTGCAGCTGAGCGCCGGCCACGAGCGCGAGCACCTCGACAAGGCCATCGCCGCCTTCATCAAGGTGGGCCGCGAACTGGGTTGCATTAAGTAAGCCGCCCTTTTTGATCAAGACTTCTTCAGCCAGGCTGATTCTTATCTCACACAGAATACACTGAATACACAGAAAATAAAAATAATTCAGTGTGTTCTGTGTGTTTTGTGTTTATTTTCATCAGCCACTTTGGATAACCACGCAGTGCTCGCGACCGCCTGGCTGCGGACGTGCCGGAGGCGCGTCCCTACCACCATCATGTAACGCCTTAACTCCATTTGCATAATCTTGGCTGCACCTCAGCAAAAAAG
>DEKO01000028.1:3502-4111 GCA_002353885.1 Porphyromonadaceae bacterium UBA2720 | reverse complement strand
CCCGGTGGGGAAGGGCACACCATCGTCGCTCTCAAAGAAGTTGACTATTGACTCAGTTGACACTGCGAACAGGTAGTAGTTGGTGAACGTGCAGTTGGCAATCATCAGTTTGCCGCCGATGAAGTTGACCACACCGTTGGCCGCGTCGCTGAACTCAGTGCCTTCGGCCTCGATCCAGGCATTATAGGTGGTCAGCACCGAGCTGCTGCTGTTGTGCAGCAAGCAGTTGAGCAGGTGCAGTGAGCGCACATTGGGCGACTCGCTGCTCACGTGCATGCCTATCTCGCTGCCGCGCATGTCGACAAAGGCCAGTTCATTGCCCACACTGCCCGGGCCGAAGATGATGCCTCCCCACTGGCCCGACATGATGTCGAACCCAATCTCGCCCACCACGTGGTCCAGACGGTCGCCGCGCCAGGTGATGTGCTGGTCGACGGTGCCCTGGGCCTTGATGGTGCCATAGCAGCGCAGGGCGGCACCTTTGTGAAAGAGTAGGGTGGTGCCAGGATCCATCGTCAGTGTCGCACCAGGAGCAACAAGCAGTGTGTCGTAGATGAGATAAGGCCTGGCAGCGGTGAAGTGCGTGTCGGTCCACAACGTGTCGGCAGT
>DEKO01000028.1:2912-3476 GCA_002353885.1 Porphyromonadaceae bacterium UBA2720 | reverse complement strand
GCAGTCAGGCGTGTCACATCTTGTGCCCAGGCAGTCACGGTCACATGCTGGGTCACGCCATTGGTCTCAAACAGGATGCGGTCCTTGATCTCAAGCGGCTCGTCTTGGGCAGCCTCGTCCATGTAGCTCTCGACAAAGACAAAGATGCTGTCGCCTCCGCGCACCTCGATGTTGTGGAATTCGGTGCCCTTCTGGCCATCGACGTTGAGGAAGAAGTGTCCTTGTCCCTCGCCGGCCATACGGATGTCCGAAATCTTAATTTGCTTCTTGCCGCGGTTGTAAACCAGAAATTGCTTGGTGGCAGTGCCTTGCAAGGTGATCACCGTGTCAAACGCCACGGTGTCGGTCGAGAACTCGAGCAGGTCGCTTGGCGAGGTGGCAAAGTCGTCGTTGATGCAGCTGGTGCCCAGCAGCGCCAATGTCATGAGTGTGATGAAAAAATATGAGACGCGTGTCATAAATGTCGTTATTAACTCTATTTAAAACGAAACCCTGTCAACTTTATTATATAATTTGTAACTTTGCCTTTTGGTTGGGCCTTCGGCCCGCTAGGGAGCCCCCCTC
>DEKO01000028.1:676-2814 GCA_002353885.1 Porphyromonadaceae bacterium UBA2720 | reverse complement strand
ACTTCGTGGTTTACACAGATCTAGAAAGATTATTTTATCTGCTCAATCTGCTCAATCTGCGTGAGATTATGCTGCCAGGCAGTAGGGAGCGACCGCTAACGTCTAACGTCTAAGATCTACAATAATGAAATACTTTCTCATAGCCGGTGAAGCATCGGGCGACTTGCATGGCTCTCACTTGATCGAGGCAGTCAGGCAGCGCGACAACGATGCGCAGTTCCAGTTTCTGGGTGGTGACCTGATGCAGCAGGCTGCGGGTGTGGCACCCATCATCCACTACCGCGACATGGCCTATATGGGCTTTGTCGAGGTGGCTAAGCACTTGCCTGCCATCCTGGGCTTCATGCGCACAGCCAGGCGTGCCATCGACGACTGGCGACCCCACCATGTGGTGCTCATCGACTATCCGTCGTTCAACCTCAAGATTGCGCGTCATGCCCACGAACAGGGCATCGGTGTGCACTACTTCATCTCGCCCAAGGTGTGGGTGTGGAAGGAGTGGCGAGTGCGCGACATCAAGCGATATGTCGACCACATGTACTGCATCTTGCCCTTCGAGCCCGAGTGGTATGCCCAGCGCGACTACCATGCCACCTATGTGGGCAACCCCACCATGCAAGAGATTGCTGAGGCTCTGCCGCAACTGCCCGACAGGGAGGAGTTCTGCCGTGAGCACGAGCTGGACCCGTCGCGGCCCATCATTGCCCTGGTGCCCGGGTCGCGCGTCAAGGAGATTCGTGACAATCTGCCCTCGATGCTCCAGGCGGCCAGTCGCCATCGCCACTGCCAGTTGGCCATTGCCGCCGCTCCCAACATCGACCCAGCCTTGTATGCCTCAATGGCTCAAGGAGTACCCATTGTTGAGGGAGCGACGTGGACACTGGTGCGTCATGCTCGGGTGGCCATTGTCACCAGCGGCACGGCCACGCTCGAGACAGCTGTGCTGGGCACACCTCAAGTGGCATGTTACCGCATGACGGGCAGCAAGTGGCTCTACAAGTTCTATCGCCGCTTGCTCAAGGGCAACTATGTGACTCTGCCCAACCTCATAGCCGACCAACCCGTCATTCCCGAGCTGCTCATGCACCTGTGCAATGCCGACACCATCGACCGTCATCTCACCGCCCTGCTGCCCGACACGCCGCAGCGCCAGGCCCAACTCGACGGCTACCGCAGCATGCTTGCCCGCCTGGGCACCAGCCACTGTGCCGACACCGCCGCACAGCTGATCACCGAAAACGGCCCTCAGTCGGCCGTTCGGTCTGATTTGCAACCCGTTCGGTCTGATTCGCAACCCGTTCGCAAATGATTATAAGCATTTGTAATGCGAAACATAAACACCCGTTCGGTCTGATTTGCAACCCGTTCGGTCGGATTTGTAATCCGACCGCAATAAAGTATAAGGATTTGTAATCCGCAACTCAAAAACAACTATGGCTTTTATAGGATTCACTCGAAATATCTTTTTTGTCACAACAACTGTTGTTGACTGGGTGGACATATTCACTCGGCCTCTATACAAACAGATTGTGGTTGAGTCACTAGATTATTGCCAAAAGAATAAGGGACTAGTCATACATGCATGGGTCCTGATGACTAACCATATACATCTAATCGTCAGTGTAGATGGATCGATTGCTCTATCTGATATACTGCGTGATTTTAAGAAGTTCACCAGCAAAAAGATAGTTGCAGCAATTGAAGGCAATGAAAAAGAGAGTCGCCGAGATTGGTTGCTTGATCGTTTCAGATTTGTAGCAGCTAATGACAAGAAAATCCAAGGCTATAAGTTCTGGCAGGATGGAAATTATGTGGAGCTAATTCAATCTCGTGACTTTTTTATTCAGAAGATTAATTATGTTCATCAGAATCCTGTTAGACAGCAACTTGTTGATAAGGCTGAATGCTACTTATACAGCTCTGCTCGCGATTACGCAGGGCAGAAAGGGTTACTGAAAATTGAGAATATTACCTTGCTATAGTATTTGTTTGACTGTTAGGAGAAATTCTTTGTGAATTTAAACGAGTTAAGTGGAACGTCTGCAAAAAAAGATAATGTTTTTTGATAATACATTTGAGAATGGAACATTTTTATCGGATTATAAATCCTTATACTCTTATGCGGCTGGATTGCAAAT
>DEKO01000028.1:261-551 GCA_002353885.1 Porphyromonadaceae bacterium UBA2720 | reverse complement strand
TTTGTAATGCGAAACATAAACACTCAACCAATATGAAACAGATTAAATGTTTATTGCTGGCAGTGCTGCTGGTGGCGAGTGCCGCCCATGCTGGCGAAGTCACACCTGTCAGCACCAACCCCAAGCATGAGTTTCGTGGTGCATGGATGCACATCATCGGGCAGAAGCAGTATGCCCAACAGTCCACAGCACAGAACCAAGCCTATCTCATCGACCAGCTCGACAAGCTGCAACAGGCAGGCTGCAATGCTGTGATATGGCAGGTCAGGCCGCAGGCCGATGCCGCTTAT
>DEKO01000028.1:0-158 GCA_002353885.1 Porphyromonadaceae bacterium UBA2720 | reverse complement strand
TCAACCCCTATCGTGTGACCAGCGGCAAGGACGACCGCCCGGCACCGGGCCACGTCTACTATGAGCACCCCGAGTGGTTCCTCAGCTATGCCGACGGCAAGATTTACTTTGACCCCGGTCTGCCCGAGAGCCGCAACTTCATCGACCGCGTGGTGCGC
>DEKO01000011.1:15416-28029 GCA_002353885.1 Porphyromonadaceae bacterium UBA2720 | reverse complement strand
CGTTCGGTCGTGAGCACTTCGTGGTTCTCACAGATAAAAAATCTTTCTAAATATGTGGATATCTGTGTGCTAAACTCAGCCTGGCAGCAAAGTTTCACATTGAATACACTGAGCACTCAGAATGATAGATTTATGTCTTTGTTGTCTGACAATCTGTGTGTTAACATCTTCGCAATCAGCTTGAGATTTGGCTGGCGGTGCGCGACGCTAGTCACGTCTTTGATAAAAAACAAATCACAGCCAGGCTGTTTGCTGCCTGGCTGTGATTGTGTAGATGCATCGTGACCCGGACTAGTCGTTGTCGGCCGAGCTCTTGTTGGTCTTCTTGTTGCTCTTTTGGGTGTTATGGGCGTTGGCTCGGGTGCGGGTGGGCAGGTTTTGTGTCTGGCTCTGCTGCTTCTGCTGCTGGAGCTTGCTCTGCTGCTCCTGCTTCTTCTGCTGCTGGGCCGACTGTTGGGCGCGCTGTGCCTGTTTGGCCCGTTGCTCGCGCTGCTTCTTGGCCTCTTGTTGCTGCCTCTTGTCATCGTCGTCATCGTCGTCACGCTCTTGCTGTTGCTTTTGTTTCAACTCGGCGGCTCGCTTCTGCAGTTCGCGCTGATGCTCTTGCTCCTTGGCGTTCTGCTCTTGTTGTTTCTTGAGCTCCTTGGCGCGTTGTTTTTCTTCTTTCTCGCGTTGCTTGCGCTCTTTTTCGGCTTTCTTTTTAGCCTCTTCTTGAGCCAGTTTCTGTGCGCGTTCGCGGGCTTTGCGCTCCTTCTCTTGTTGTTTTTTCAGCTCCTTCTCTTGCTGCTTCGACATGGTTGGGGCTTCCTTGATGGTGACGCCGGTTGGCTTCTCCCTGTTCTTGTCGACGAGGTCGGTGTTGGTGCGTTGCTTATGTCCGATGCGCTGGCCACGAATCATGATGTCGCTCAGCGATCGGCCCTTGTTGAAGCAGCTCAGGTCGACGTTTGTGGTAATGCCGCGTATGCGTCCTCGCTCGCTGAACTGCCACATCACCCAGTCGTTACCGCTCTTGAGTGTGGGTTCGCTGGTACTGTAGCGTGCGATGAACAGTGGATAGACGTTGAAGGAGCGTCCCAGGATGTTGTCATAGAACGAGCTGCTGGTGTAGATGAGCGGGCGGCATCCGTAGTGTTCCTCGATGAGTCGGCAGAATAGCATGACCGAGTCGCGCATCTGCTGGTTGCTCCATCCCTGCCGCACCTCGACATCGAGCACGGGCAAGAGGTCTTGCTCGCCCTTCTTGACCACTCGCTTGAAGTTCTCAAACTGGTCGCGGATGCGGCTGCCTGTTCGCAAGAAGTGGTAGCTGCCCACCTTGATGCCATGCTTGCGGGCATTCTCCAGGTTGTAGCGGTAGAGGTTGCTCACATAGGTTGCTCCCTCGGTGGCCTTGATGTAGACATACTTGATGTTCTTGTCCTTGGCCACTTCGTCCCAATCGATGCGCTTCTGGTGGTCGCTGATGTCGATGCCGTCGTAGTGACGTTGTGATTTGACTTCTATCTTCTTGACATGCTCGTCGTCGTCATCGTCTTGACCGGCCGACATGGCAGCAGGCACTGCCGCAGCCCATGCTGTGGCGGTGAGAAGGAACGAAATGAGCAGATATATGAGTCGGTGCATTGAGCGTATTTTTCGGTTATCGGCGGCAAAGTTACTAAAAATATTACAAAAAGTTTGCGATGACCGGTTAAAATATGCCTTTTTACGACTTTTTTAGAAAATATTGTTTTAATTTTGCAACCCTACCACAACGAGTGTCTGTTCAGCAATTCAGCTTCTACCTCTCCAGTGAGGGCGAGGCGCAGGGTTGCTGTAGCCACTCGCTGAACAGAAACCTTAACGACTAGACAACAATGATTGAAATTGGATTGAAACACATCAGCGAAATGACAGTCACCGATCAGGTCACTGCCATCGCCATGGGGTCGGGCGACATGGCCGTGTTGGCCACTCCCGCCATGATGGCACTCATGGAGAATGCAGCCATGCTGGCTGTAGCACCCGAGTTGCCCGAGGGCTGCACCACGGTGGGTGGCCACATCGAGTCGTCGCACCTGCGTCCCACCGCCGTGGGGCAGCGCGTGACCGCCATTGCCGAGGTCACCCGCATCGAAGGAAAGAAAATTGAGTTTGCTGTGTCGGCCTATGCTGGCGACACGCTCATCGGCGAGGGAACGCACCTGCGCTTTGTCGTCGACCGCGACCGCTTCATGTCGCGGCTGGGCTGAGTTATCGTCTGAAGAATCGTCCCACGACAGGTGCCTTGGCCAACATGCGGTCGAGGTGCTCGCGCTTGAACACCACGCCACAGAACAGCAACAGCAGCACTGTGCGATAGGCTGTGGCCAGCCACGCATTGTCGATGTCGACCATCAGTGCGGCGGCGCTGAGCACAGCTGCCAGCACCGTGTAGAGCGCCATGTCACGCAGCGGGAACGCGATGGGGTAGTAGTGCTGTCCCACCAGGTAGCTCAGCACCATTGCCGACCCATAGGCTGCCACACCTGCCCAGGCACATGCCATGTAGCTGTATTGTGGGATGAACAACCAGTTGACAAGCAACAGCATCAGGCAGCCGATGCCCGAGAACACGGCTCCCCACAGCGTCTTGCCCGTGAGCTTGTACCAGAACGAGAGGTTGAAGTAGATGCCCATCATGATCTCGGCAGCCATGACGATGGGCACCACCCGCAGCCCCACCCAGTAGTCGGGCGCGATGATGTGCTTGAGCACGTCGATGCCAGCCAGCACGGCCAGGTAGGCCACCAGGGTGAAGATGAGGAAGTACTTCATAGCGTCGGCCTGCATCTGCTTGCTCTGTGCCTCATCTTGTGTGTCGCGCTTGCTGCCGAACACAAATGGCTCGTAGGCGTAGCGGAACGCTTGGGTGATTAGCGCCATGATCATGGCAATCTTGATGGCCGCGCCATAGATGCCCAGTTGTGCCGCACCGTCGCTGCCGGGATAAATCTTCGGGAAAATGATTTGCGACGCGCTCTGGTTGATGACGCCTGCCACACTCAGGATGAGTATGGGCCAGCTGTAGCCGAGCATGCGGCGCAGCAGCGACCAGTCCCAGCGCCAAGGCACGGCGGTTAGTTCCTTGTACATGCACACCATCACAGTCAGTGTGCAAGCCAGATTGAGATAGAACACATATCCCACTCCCACGTCGGGGCTATAGATGGTGCCCACAGCATCGGGCCAGCGGCTGTACAGGGCCGGCAAAGCCACAAAGTAGAGCAGGTTCAGCCCGATGTTGAGGAAGATGAACAGCAACTTGAGGGCTGCAAACTTGACCGGCCGTTTCTTGTAGCGCAGATAGGCGAAGATGATGGCTTGGAATGCGTCGAGCGCTACCACGATGGCCATGGTGATGATGTAGCTGGGATGCTCGGTGTAGGCCATGCCCATCCAGGGCGCTATCCAGCCGATGCAGCTGGTGACGAGCACGACAAACAGCAGCGAGGTTATGCCCACAGTGATGAGTGTGGTGCTGTAGACGCGGTCGGGGTTCTCGTCGTTGCGGTTGGCGTAATAGAAGAAGGTTGTCTCCATGCCATAGGTGAGCAGGGCCAACAGCAGAGCCGTGTAGGCGTATGCGTTGGTAACGATGCCATAGTCGCCACTGGCGGCCGACATCTTGGCGGTATATAGAGGCACCAGCAGATAGTTGAGGAAGCGTCCAACGATGCTGCTCAACCCGTAGATGGCGGTGTCCTTGGCGAGCGATTTGAGGTTAGCCATTGTTCTTTTTAGTGGTGTGATAGTGGAGTCGTGGGGTTGTGAAGAAGTGAAGCCATTACATAAACGGCTGTAAACTAAAAACTAGCGTCTAACGCCTAACATCCAACGTCTAATGTCTAACATCTAGCGTCTAACGCCTAACATCCAACGTCTAATGTCTAACATCCAACGTCTAACGTCTAACATCTAACGTCTAATGTCTAACGTCAAACGTCTTAATTAAACAAGTTGCCCGGTTGGCTCAGGGGTGATCGTCCCAGGTGAGTGTAGGCCAGTTGGGTGACCTCACGGCCGCGGGGTGTGCGCTTGATGAAACCCTCCTTGATGAGATAGGGCTCATAGACCTCCTCGACAGTGCCTGGGTCCTCGCTCAGTGCGGTGGCGATGGTGCTGATGCCCACCGGCCCGCCGCCAAACTTGTCGATGATGGTGGTCAGAATCTTGTTGTCGATCTCGTCAAGGCCATATTTGTCGATGTTCAGCGCCTCGAGGGCAAAGCGGGCGATGTCGGTGTCGATCTTGCCCGAGCCCTTGACCTGCGCAAAGTCGCGCACACGTCGCAGCAGCGAGTTGGCGATGCGTGGTGTGCCACGGCTGCGCAAGGCAATCTCCAGAGCGGCATCATCGGTCATGGGCACATTCAGCAGGCGTGCCGAGCGTTTTACAATGTTCTCAAGCACCTCGTGCCCATAATACTCCAGGTGGCAATTGATGCCAAATCGTGCCCGCAAGGGCGAGGTGAGCAGACCGCTGCGTGTGGTGGCGCCAATCAGTGTGAACGGTGCCAGGGTGAGTTGCACCGACCGTGCTCCAGGGCCCTTGTCAATCATGATGTCGATGCGATAGTCTTCCATTGCTGAGTAGAGATATTCCTCAACAATGGGGCTCAGGCGATGAATCTCATCGATGAACAACACATCGTTCTCGTCGAGCGAGGTGAGCAAGCCTGCCAAGTCGCCGGGCTTGTCGAGCACAGGGCCGCTGGTGACCTTGAAGCCCACGCCCAGCTCGTTGGCGATGATGTTGCTCAGGGTGGTCTTTCCCAGTCCCGGGGGACCGTGCAGCAGGGTGTGGTCAAGTGCCTCGCCTCGCAGACGAGCCGCCTGGACAAACACGCGCAGATTCTCTACAATCTTCTCCTGTCCGGCAAAGTCTCCGAAGCGCATGGGCCGCAGTGCGCGCTCAAAGTCCTGGTCCGAGCGCAGCCGCTCGTTGCGTATGTCAAATTCTTCTGCCATTGATTTCAGCTGAAATATCTTGCAAAGGTAGTAATTTTTTTAGACTTTAGACCTTAGACTTTAGTTTTTAGTTGTTAGTTTCTATTTTTTAGTTGTCGTCTTTAACGTCGCTCTGGCAGTTTTCTCCGATTTAGAGGGGACATGTAAGCCCCGTTAGGGGCGGCCACTACGGGAAGTCCCCCTCTTCAGGGGAAATTTAGGGGGGCTACCCTACTGCCACAACCCTAACCCCTAACCTTTAACCCCTAACCTTCAAGTTCTTGAAGGACGCTTGCGTACTTCAGAAACTTGAATCATTAAAAATTGGTTTCTGAATAATCGGTAGTGGGTTTTGTTTTTTTGTTGTTAATGGTTGTTAGATTGGTTTTGATTTCTTAACTTTGCGTCGTGTTATTAAATAAACATTGCTTATGAGACGAATTAATCTGCTAATCATCATGTTGACCCTGTTCCTGGATGGAGTGTTGCAGGCGCAGAACCTTGAACCCAACCTCAAGTGGGGTAAGCCCACCGAAGCCGAGTTGTCGATGACATCATACTCACCCGACCCCGATGCCGAGGCGGTGGTGCTGTGCAGCCAGACCGAGATACGTTATGAGCTGGTGGGCGGTAGCTTCAAGGCCACTCGTTATGAGAAACAACGCATCAAGATTCTCAAAGAGGAAGGCAAAAAATGGGCAAACGGAGGCATTGTATACGAATATAACGGCCACCGCACCGGGCGTTGCGAAGAATTGGTGAAACTCAAGGGCACAGCCTTTAACCTGGTCGATGGCAAGCTGGTCAAGACCAAGATGGAGGGGAGCATGATCAATCACGAGGATGTGAGCAAAGTGACGCGGTTAACCAAATATACCATCCCCCAGGTGACCGTAGGCACCGTTATCGAGGTTGAGAGCGAGGTGGCAAGCGACTTCTTCTACAGTATCGATGACTGGATTGCTCAAAGTGACATACCTGTCTACTACACGTCCTACGACATCACTATTCCAGAATACTTCAAGTTTAACGTCGACGAGGTGGGTCTGAACAGATTGGAACGAAAAATAGATTTTGTTTCGATGGGACTCTCGGCAGGTGGCGGAAACATGTTGAACTGTCAGGGCCAACGGTTCCAGTTTATCGGGCACGAACTGCCCGCCTTGCGTGAGCACAAGATGCTTTATGCCCCGCAATCCTATGCCCAACGTGTGACCATGGAGTTGCGCAGTATCGAAATCCCAGGAAGGTTGACTCAAAACTTCAGTAATGATTGGGATAATGTTGACGAGCGCCTGCTGGACGATGAGGACTTTGGTGGCCGGTTGGGCAAGAATCCGCTCAAAGCCGAAATGCAAGCCGCCGGCATAGCCAGTATCACCGACCCTAAGGACCGTGCAATGGCGATATTCAAACTGCTCAAAGACCATGTCAAGTGGAACGGAAAATATACCCTTTACGGTGAAAGCGCCGGCAAGGTGCTTAAAGAGCGCACCGGCAGCAACGCCAGCATCAATTTCATGCTCATCAACATGCTCAACGATGCTGGCATTGAGGCACGCCCTGCCGTGCTGCGCTCGCGCGACCGCGGATTCCTGACCATTACACGCGCCAGCATCAAACAACTGAACACATGCGTGGTGGCTCTCAAGCTGGGCGAGGCCTACTCGTTTCTTGATGGCTCGATTGAGGATGGTTGGCTTGACATTCTGCCCGACCGCTTGCTCGTTGACCGCGCACGCATTGTGGGCAAGGGAAAGACTGGCGAATGGGTCGACCTGACCGCCTTGGCGGGGGCCAAGACGCAAAGCATGGTCATGGCGCAACTGCAGCCCGACGGCACACTGGTTGCCGATGCTCAGTCGCGGTTCACCGGGTCGGAAGCGGCCAGCTTGCGTCACGACTTCCGCATGGCCACCGATAGTGCCACATTTGTGGCACAACTGGCACAAGAGCTAAACAGCGAAATCCAATCGCTCGAATTGACCGAACATCATGGCCTAGGAATCAATGTGGAGCGCAAGATGCATCTGACCAAACAATGCGACACCGCAGGCGACATGATATATCTCAACCCTTGGCTCTTGAATGTGCTAAGCGAGAACCCGCTGACCGAGGAGCAACGCACACTGCCCGTCGAATTCCCGCACATCGCGACCGAAAGCCTGAACACACAGGTCACCCTTCCCGAGGGATATGTGGTCGAAGAAGTGCCGCAGCCGCTGACGATGAGGTCGGAAGATGGCACGCTGAGTTGCAGCATTGCCACGGTGGTCAACGACGGTAAATTATCATCAAGATGCCAGTTGCAAGTAAACAAGATTTTCTTCACTCCCAATGAGTATCCTGTGGTGAAAAACTTCCTGGACGAGGTTTACAAGCGTCTGCAGGATGTCATTGTTATCAAGAAAGCGTTATGAGGAAATATGCCATCATACTTTTGATGTTCGTCGGCTGTTTGAGCGGAGCCGGCCAAACGGTTGATGTTGTTGTGGTCGAGTCGGTCACACGAGTTGAGTGCCGCGACATGAGCCACATGCGCACGACCCATCATCAGGTCTATCGTCTGATGCACGAGCGTGCCAAGGAACTGGCCAACTTTGAGACTATGTGCAGCAAGTGGGAAAAACTAGTCGACTTCTCGGTCCAAGTCACCGACGCACAAGGTAAGCAGGTGCGCAAGTTCAAGAAGGGTGACCTCAAGCGCAGCGACTTGAGCAGCAACTTTATGGACGACTACTACACCCTCTCGCTCGACTATGTGCCGCCCATCTATCCCATCACCATCGAGTTTAATTGGACTGAGGAGGCGAGCAACGGCTGTTTCAGCTTCCCGGCATTTGCTCCCCTGCCGTCTTACAATAGCACGGTCGAACATGCAAGCTATGAACTGATTGTGCCATCGCAGATGCAATGCCGCTATCTGTGCCAGAACACCACAGCGACCGTGAGTCAGAGCACACTGGACGACGGGCGCATCCGCTATGAGGCGCACATGGACAATCTGCCTGCCATCGAGAGTGAGCCTTACGCGCCGCCCGCCCGCGAGATTGTGCCAAGTATTCTGTGGGCACCCAGCAAATTTGAGTTCCATGGTGTGCCTGGCGACATGTCGTCGTGGCAAGACTTCGGGGCATGGTGCCACCAGCTGCGTAGCGGCAGGCAAGAACTGACCGAAGACTTCAAGGCGAAGTTGCACACGATGACCGACACCTGCGCCACAGCACGGAGCAAGGTCGAGATTATCTACAACTACCTGGCACAGACCACACGATATGTAAGCATCCAGTTGGGCATCGGTGGATGGCAACCCTTTGCCGCCGGTGAGGTGTGTCGCACGGGGTTTGGCGACTGCAAGGCCTTGTCCAACTACATGTGCGCCATGCTGCACGAGGTGGGTGTGCCAGCCGACTATGTGCTCATCAACAGCCACCGGCCACGCCTCGTCACCGACTTTCCGAGCAACCAGTTCAACCATGTCATCGTCCAGGTGCCGCTGCCGGGCGACACGTTGTGGCTCGAATGCACGGCATCGGCTCATGTGCCACTGGGCCATGTGCATGACGGCATTGCCGGCAACGACGCGTTGATTTGCGACGATGGTGGTGGACATCTGGTCAAGTTGCCCAATTATGCCCCCGAACAGAATGTGCAACGCAGCACAGCACACATTGCCCTGCAGCCCGATGGCAGCGCCCTGCTCGACATCAGTCAGCGCAGCGAACGGCGCCAGTATGAAGACTTGATGTCGCTGACTCAGCGCACCGAGCAACAGCGACGTGATGCCATGTTGGGAAGCCTCAATGTGGGCATGGCTACGCTCAAGGAGTTGAAGTTCGAGGAGCACAAAGACAGTTACATGACACCTCACATCGATGTCAACATGCAAGTCGAGAGCCGCAAACTGGCCAACATCACGGGGACGCGCATGTTTGTGCCTGTGGGCGTCTTCCACAACGCGACAGTGCCTCGCGCATTGCCCAAGCGCGCACAACCGGTCGACATCGACTATGGCTATCAGGATGTGGACAGCTTGATTGTGTCGCTGCCCGAGGGCTATGAGGTCGAGGCACTGCCCGATGCCGTCAGCCTAACGAACGCATTGGGCGAGGTCAACCAGACCTTCACCCAACACGAGAACCAAGTCACCGTTGTCACACGCCTACTGATTCGCAACGGGCTATATCCCGCCGACGAGTTCGAGAACCTGCGTCGCCTCAAGACCGCCGCCAAGAAAGCCTACGACCAGCGCTTCGTCCTCAAACGCAAATAATTTGGGTTGTCGTTGTTGAACACCTTAATCTGTTTTATGACTAGTGTGATGATAAGATTTGGTGAATCTCTATTGAGATGGGGGACATTGGCTTATTGCTCTATGTTTCCTGCTGTTCGCCAGTCTTATAATCACAAGTTTTATCCGAGTCCAGTTGAACAAAAATATCATGCCAATAGCTATTGTGCGGTCAGATATATAAAAGAAAATGGAGTTCATGTGTTTCTTCCCGAAGGCACAGGAAAAATGCCAATGATTGTTATGGTCAATGGTACAGGATTAAAGGCACTTCATTACCGCCCTGTGTTTGAACATTTGGCCTCATGGGGATTTATAGTCGTTGGGAATGATGACAGCAACGCATGGAGTGGGGACTCGGCATTGCTATCGCTTGAAGTCGCATTAGCAATGGGTCAAACGCCATGTCATGATTTGTATAAACGCATTGACACTGGCAGATTGGGAGTTGCCGGACATTCGCAAGGTTCGCTTGGCGCCATTAATGCGGCCTCCAGAGACTGCCGATTCAAAGTGTTGTATGCAGCAAGTGTACCCAAACAATCATTGGTTCAAAACCTGCAGTGGAAGTGTGAATTCGAGAACATTAACATTCCCACTCTATTGGTGGCAGGGGCCAAATGTATAGACCGACAGATATCACCACTCGCATCTATGCATTCCCTGAGAGATAAGATCGGAACTAACTCACCCATTGTCGTGAGCAGATTGACAGGTGTCGAGCATCGTTTTGTTCTCCACGAAGGCGATGCGTATATGACAGCGTGGCTACGGTATTGGCTGTATGGAGACCAATATGCTCACACTGCGTTTTTCAGTCCAAAGGCAGAATTATTTCACAATCCGCGTTGGCAAGATGTTTCGGTTAAACTATTGTGATGTACACCACTTGGTGTTACACCAGTTGGTATACATGCAACAATGGCGCAAATTTCGCCACTATTTGTTGAGCAAACTTTGTGACTAAAATTGTCAACCGTTTGATAGAAAAAGAACTTATTGAGACAAACGAGGATGGTACGGTACTGGGCGACCCACTGTCTGAATACTAGTTTGCACATAACATGATGTAAAACACCAAGTATTAACGTGAGTTCGACGACAATAAATTTGTGCAATCAGCACGAGCTGAGAACCAAAAATAAATCGTAACTTTGCAGAACCAAAAGTTACAACCAATGAAACAAACAATACCGCGTCGGGCCATCGTCATGGGGGCCACCTCAGGCATTGGGCTCGAGGTGGTCAAGGTGCTGGCCAGCAAGGGCTGGCAGCTGGGCGTGGCCGGGCGGCGCGACGACGTGCTGCAGCAACTCAAGGACGAGGTGCCACAAGTGATGGCTGTGCGTGCCATCGACATTACCCGCGATGACGCGCCACAGCGGCTGAACGGACTCATCAACGAGTTGGGCGGCATCGACCTCTACTTCCACAGCTCAGGCATCGGCTATCAAAACCCTGACCTCGATGCCGACAAGGAACTGCGCACCGTCGAGACCAACGCCGTGGGATTCACCCGCATGGTAGATGCCATGTTCAACTACTTTGCCCAACGCCCCGACCATCAGGGCCACATTGCCGTCATCAGCAGCATTGCCCGTACCAAGGGCCTGGGGGCAGCACCGGCCTACTCGGCCACCAAGCGCTATGTGAGCCACTACCTTGAGTGCCTGTCGCAGCTGTGCACCATCCGTCGCCTGCACCACATCCACCTGCACGATATCCGTCCGGGCTTTGTGCGCACGCCACTCATCGCCGACGGAAACCGCTATCCCATGCAGCTCGACCCCGAGCGTGTGGCGCAGAGCATCGTGCGAGGCATCGAGCGCGACCGGTCGGTCATCACCGTCGACTGGCGCTACCGCCTGCTCGTGGCCGGCTGGCGGTTGCTGCCCCGCTGGCTCTGGGTACGCCTCCCCATCGCCACAAAATAAAATCAAGTAATCATGTAATTTTTTGGCATGTCGTTGCGTCTAATGAATACAACAATAGAAACTTTTATTAACTTTGCAGCGTTTTCTAGATAGAGGAACTAAAACCAACAAAAACCTATAGCAACATGAGAAAAATGAGAGCATTGATGACCGTGCTGGCCGGACTGGTGTGTCTGGTCGTGGCCGCACGCGGCACCGTGGCGACCACCTATCCGGGCGACCCCACTGCCACCAAGTGCTACACCCTGAGCAACGGCCTCAAGGTGTTCTTGAGTGAGAACCATCAGAGTCCGCGCATCGCGGCACACATCGCCGTGCGCACCGGCTCGCGTAACGACCCTGCTGAGACCACCGGTCTGGCACATTATTTGGAACACTTGATGTTCAAGGGCACCAAGCAGTTCGGCACNNGGCACCAGCAACTATGAGGCCGAGATTCCGCTGCTGGCCGACATCAAGGCCCGCTATGAGGAGTATCGCAAGGTCACCGACCCCGAGCGCCGCCGTCAGCTCTATCATGAGATAGACAGTGTGTCGCAGCTGGCCGCACAATACAACATCCCCAACGAGTATGACAAGCTCATGGCGGGCATTGGCGGCATTGGCACCAACGCCTACACCAGTACCGATGTCACCTGCTACACCGAGGACATCCCTGCCAATGAGGTCGACCGCTGGGCACGCATCCAGGCCGACCGCTTCCAGAACATGGTCATCCGCGGCTTCCACACCGAGCTGGAGGCCGTCTATGAGGAGTATAACATCGGCATCGCCAAGGACCAGTGGAAGCTCTTCGAGGCCATGAACGCCAAGCTCTTCCCCACTCACCCCTATGGCACGCAGACCACCATCGGCACGCAGGATCACCTGAAGAACCCGTCGATTGTCAACATCGAGAACTACTTCCACAACTACTACTGCCCCAACAACGTGGCCATCATCATGGCCGGTGACTTCAATAGCGACGAGGTCATCGCCACGCTCGAGAAGCACTTCGGCAGCTGGAAGCCCAACAAGCAGTTGACCCGTCCCGAGTTTGCCCCGCTGGCACCCATCACCGCCCCCGTCGACACCAACATCGTGGGACAGGAGGCCGAGTTTGTGGCGCTGGGCTGGCGCTTTGATGGCGGCGCATCGCTGCAGAACGACACCATCGAGGTCATCGCCGACATGCTTGCCAACGGCAGCGCCGGCCTGATGGACCTGAATCTGAACCAGCCGCACAAGGTGATGCAGAGCGGAGCCTTCACCGACCCGATGACCGACTACTCGATGTTCATGGCCCTGGGCTATCCTGTCGAGGGACAGTCGCTCGAACAGGTGCGCGAGTTGATGCTGGGCGAGATTGCCAAGCTGCGCAACGGCGACTTTGCCGACGACCTGCTGCAGAGCGTGGTCAACAACTTCAAGCTCAACTA
>DEKO01000011.1:1504-15296 GCA_002353885.1 Porphyromonadaceae bacterium UBA2720 | reverse complement strand
CATGACCAAGCAGCAGATTGTGGACTTTGCCCGCCGTCACCTGAACGACAACTTTGTGTGCGTCTACAAGCGCATGGGCGAGGACACCACCGCCAAGAAGATTGACAAGCCCGCCATCACGCCCATTCCCACCAACCGTGACATGAAGAGCACGTTTGTGAGCAACATCCTGGGTGAGACCGTCAAGCCCATCCAGCCGCAGTTTGTCGACTATAAAAAGGAGATGACTGTGGCCCGCACTGGCAAGAAGCTGCCCCTGCTCTACAAGCAGAACACGCAGGACGACCTGTTCACGCTGGCGTTCAAGTTTGACTTTGGTGCCACCGCCGACAACCGCTATGATGTGGCTGCCAGCTATATGGACTATCTGGGTACCAAGACGCTGACCGCTGCCGAGTTCAAGCAGCGCATGTACAGCTTGGCCTGCAACATCGGCTTCAGCGTGAGCGACAACGAGACCTACATCACCCTGTCGGGCCTGAACGAGAACATGGAGCAGGCACTCCTGTTGCTCGAGGATCTGGTCGAGAACGCCAAGGTCGACGAGGATGCCTACCGCAGCATGGTCGAGGTCATCATCAAGGCGCGCAACGACGCCAAGACCAACCAGGAGAGCTGCTTTGACTGCCTGAGTGAGTATGGCATGTATGGCCCGCGCAACTCCAACACCAACATTATGAGTGCCGAGCAGCTGCGCAATACCAAGCCTGCCGAACTCGTGGGTCTGATCAAGGGCCTGCTGGGCATGAAGCACACTGTGGTCTATTATGGCCCGCTGTCGCAGAAGCAGTTCACAGCTTGCGTCGACCGCTTGCACCGCTCGGCCAAGTTGCTTGCCGACGCGCCCAAGGGACAGGACTACATGGAGCAGCCCACCCCGCAGACCGAGATTCTGCTCGCCCCCTACGAGGCCAAGAACATCTACATGGTGCAGTATCACAACGAGAATCGCCAGTGGAGCCCCGAGCATGCCGCCATCATCGGCCTGTTCAACGAGTACTTCGGCGGTGGCATGAACGGCATCGTCTTCCAGGAACTGCGTGAATCGCGCGGTCTGGCCTACTCGGCTGCCGCCTACTATCGCCAGCCCAGCGAGGTCAAGCACCCCGAGTATGCCATGACCTACATCATCACCCAGAACGACAAGATGATGGACTGCGTGGGTGAGTTCAACAAGATCGTGGGTGAGATTCCGCAGAGCGAGGCCGCCTTCAACCTGGCCAAGGAGTCGATGATGAAGAAGCTGGCCAGCCGCCGCACCGTGCGCAGCAATGTGTTGTGGAGCTACCTCGCCGCCCAACGCATGGGACTGGACTATGACATCAACTCGCTGGTCTACAAGACCCTGCCCAGCCTGACGCTGCAAGACGTGGTCAACTTTGAGAAGTCGACCATGGCCGGCAAGCCCTATCGTTACCTCATCCTCGGTGACGAGAAGGAACTGGACATCAAGGCACTGGAGAAGATCGGCCCCATCCGCCGCCTCACCCTCGAGGACATCTTCGGATACTAAATTTGGGCCAGCCACAAGCCTTGAATGGCACAATCTGGCAAAGGCAATTAAGAAATCACGCGAAGCATTACTATCTGCTTCGCGTGATTTCTTATGTCGATGTGGTAGAACAGAGAAACTATGCTATGCTCTTCACTTTTAGCACTCTAATCAACTATTAGTGAGCTAAGATTACGATTTTTCGACTTTTAGCACACCAAAATAAGTCTAAATTTGTAACATTTAGCATTGGAAAAAGGAGATAGGTTAAAAACGGAGGATAATATCTATATCATCGGGAAACTCGATGCGAATTTTTTCGCCCTGCTCCTCAAAGTGCGGCATCACACGGTCGTCTTGCCACTTTACTGAATCGTCCAATGATGCAATGTAGACACTCTTGGGTTGGGCGCGCTTACCGCTCACGATATAGAACGATGCATGGCTTTCATCCATCTTCAACAGGAAGGCCTCGCGGATGCGGGCGCACTTCTCGTTGATTGAGTTCTTGGTGGGGTCGGTCACATCCTCGATGCTCTTGCGTGCCTTATCGGTTAGCTCACCGCCACGCAAGGCCTTGTAGATGCACATCAACTCATCGCGGTGGTCGGGCAAGTCCTTAAAGCGGATGCCCTCGGGGTGGCACAAGAACAAGAAGTATACAGCCTTGACCAACGGACGCATTTCAATCTCCAGGTCGCCAAAGTAAGGTAGGACTATGCGCCAGTCATGCGTGATAAGCATTTTACTTTGCGCGGTAAATGGTGTGACCAGACGCTGTAGCACCATCTCGCTTACACCTCGTGCGCGCAAAGCATCGATGCGCTCGCGGGCTTCTTTCAACAACTTATGCACCTCATCGTCAAAACTTCGATCTGCCTCGGTCTCTTCGGGCTGGCTACGCTCTATACAAGCTCTAAAGGGTATGCTATGCCTTGCACCAACATCGTCTAGGTCAATCCATTGCGATCGCATGATATTTTGGTCATGTTTGTGCGCTTCGGTCTGCAAATGCTTCACCACGGCAACAATGATTGACCGAACCGTGTTGCAGGCAAATGCTGGAATGGGCTGGTAGTAAACCTCGTTGCGGTCGATAGAGCCCTCTGTCCATAGCAACAGGCCCGGTGCTATTTCTCCCTTGTTCCCATCGTTGAGAAAATGAGTCATCCTCTGCGAAGGGATTCCCTCAACAGACAAGTCTAAAAGGTGGGGGGACGGACAGACATATCGTTTCATGTCGATGGGTATGGTTTCCATCGCTTTTGGCAAATAGCGGAAGCGCATGTCGCAGTGATACTGAACCGCCACATCTACATCACGCCAATAGCGAGTTAGGATTGTGTCGAGCTCCGAAGATGGCTGACTGTCCACATAGACAACCTCGCTACTGATTGGTGTGAATGGCAGTTTTTTGTAACTGAATATCTTCATGTCACTTGATGTTGGTGTGGATGGGACAATAACGGGTGCCGTCGATAATCTTCAGTTTGCAGCGCGTGCCCTGCCGCGTGGTCGACTGGCAACGCTCACGGTCATTGCTGGCCTTGACGGGCTTGCCGCTGCGGTCGAAGTTGGGCTTCGACCGAATGATGTACTCTTGCGAACGCGACTTGCTCTTGTGATGTTGGGTGCAATACTGGCCCACCTTGGCTTCGCGCTTGCACTGCGTGCCGCGCATCGTGGTTGCCGCGCACCTGCGCGCCTCGGCACTGAAGCTCAGACACATCACCAGAGCCATCATCAGTGTAATCAATTTCTTCATAATCTTATGTATTTTTGGCTGAGCCGATACAGCTTTATAATAATCATCATTGCAGCAATAATCATGCCAGCGCGCCAGGTGGTCATCAGTCCCACCTGTCCCAGCCACCACAGCCGCCAGTTGTTGTGCCACATTGCGGGCCAGTCGATGGGGCGGTCGCAGGTCATCCACAAGTTGGGCCCATATAGGTCGTTGCAGAACACGCAGTAGACACGCGTTGCCACAAGGATGCCCAGCGCGAACCACTTGACTGTGGCCGACTGTCGCCTGACCATCAGCCACATCAGGCCCAACAGCAAGGCAATCACCGCGAAACACCACGGCGACCCCGTAATCAACACCATGAAAAACAATAAAATACCTATAATCGTCATGGCTCAGACAATCTGAAAGTTAGGATAGCAAATACAAACCAATGCCTTGTCCATTAGCTCCTGTCTTTGGTCAGTTTTCTGTATCGCTCCCGGAGAATATCTAGTGCGGTATCGGCTTCCGGCCAGAGGCTTAGGCTTCTGTCATTGCTGGTCTCCGGGTCGGGAAAGTAAAGTATTGTCTCGATGAGATTGCGAACTTCATCAGCCTCGGATGCAAACTCCGTTTTATGAAACCATTCTTTTTGTCGACGTTTAGCTTCGGCAATCACTTTTTGTGCTTTTGACAGCTTATCTTTCGCCTCCCAAGTTGCATACGTTCCTTCATCCACCTTTGCTCCAAAGAAACCATGCATGTCCCGCCTGGTATCAGCACTTCCATTTATATAAATAATGACTGCAACGACTACAATCACCAGTGGGAAGAACCACCAGGCTGGTGATTCATTGTCGTCTTCAATGAGCCCCGCATGGGCATTAATGGCCACAGATGCCATCATGGTGATTAACATTATCAGTTTCTTCATATTAATCTTTTCCAGCGACATAAAAAAATCCGATGATACAAACTAATGCTATGGCAAACCATATAATCCATGACTTCTTTCCTTCTTCACGATCACTGCGGCCTTGCACAAAGGTCAGATAGGCAATACCGAACAATACATTTGACACAACGAATGCAATAAGAATATCCATAATCACCTCATTTGTTGAAATATGTCATTCACAGGACGTGGCCCGGGTCCCCACTTGTTGTCATGGTCGCTCTCTAGGGTCATCATAAATAGCAAAATCAATCCGCCGATGTAAGGGACAAAACAGATTAAGCACCACCAACCACTGCGACCGGTGTCATGAAAGCGACGAATGGTAACTGCTGCACCAGGGATGATGGCAAACAAAAAGAGTAGTACATACACGACCATCACAGCATTGAAACCGTCTTGCCCTGCAATCTCTTTAGCTATAGCCATTAAGACAACGATGCCACATAGCACCAAAAAATTAAACAATGTAATCCACCAATACTCCGAACGCGATGCACGTCCTCGGAAATTAGCATAATTGGTTCGATAGACCGAACGAATAGATTCTTTGAATGTCATACTAAAATGTATTTGATTTGGTTCTCTATTTCGCTTGCAAATATATAGTTTTGGTCTCTGGTTGCCAAATTGCAAGGCTTGCAATCGTGGCAAGCTTCAGTGCCGGTTGTCAGGAATTGGCCGCGGGGCAAAAAGGTAAATGATGACACCTGCGAGCGTGAATAGGTCAACAAATGCTGCAAAAACACAACCCAGCATTCCCACATCATTCAGTAGCGAATCATTAATATCGGTAGCAACCTCCGACAGACAGAGCAACCCGAAGGACACCACATTGACCAGAGGCACAATCAGTGCCAAAATCCACCCCCATCCCACGGCCTTCTGCTGCCGTCGGCGCCACAACATCCAGCCGCACCACAACACCGCCCAAGTGACACTCGCCCACAGCAACGTCCGCCCAATGGCATGGTCCCGCTCAATCTCCCCCGCCTCTGGGCAAGCCCCCGCCTCCACCGCCACGAATACCGCAGCAAGAAACAGGAGTACTCGTTTGTCTGTTTGTCTCATCATGTGGGTAATAGTATTTCTAATTTAACTTAAACACTTTATAACAACATTGTTTTGGGTTAAGTTCCTATGATTCAATTGGCTAACTCTCTTTAAACTCTTGTTCCCGTATACGTTGAATTAGGTAAGAAACAGCTCTTGGACTGTCCTCTCGGCTCTTTTTCAACAAGGTCGCAAATTCGTCTTGTGGCAAATTTGAATTAAATGATGCAATTAACTCACTATCTTTGGGTGAATCCAACATAATATTACGTCGTTTCATCAGCATGCGAAGTGCTAATATACCATTGTCATATTTGGGACGAACATCAATCAATCTGCGCATAATATCTAGGCCTGGATCGCCAATATAAAGTTCGTTGTTTAGAGCAATCATATATAGAACTTTTGCATCAGGTGTGTTCATGTCAAGAAACTCGCCGAGTTGCTCATTAATTAAATCAGCATCTTGATATCGCTCTGATCTTACTAGAGCCCGAGACTTCACGAACAATGCGGTTTCTCGAAATTGGCCTTGCATGCTTAAGACTTCATCCGCAAAAGCGATAGCTTGTTCAGCATTACCCGAATACAGGCTGAGTAAGGCAATCAAGAATTTTGCATCAAGAGTACTAATTCCAAAAAGAATTTTTGGAACTTCATCGATGCTTCCGAAGAGATGTTCGTCACCAACCATTATCTCGAGCATTTTTGTTGACATGAGGACAGCCTCATCGATGTCACCATCTAATGTTCTCTTCAATACCAATTGCAAATAACGTTTTGCTGCTTCGTCATAGTCATCACGCTGGAGAGGCATATAGACAGCCTTTGAACTTTCAAACTCATTGACAATATCGTGCTGATTGTTAAACTCTTGAGCAAAAAGCAATATCTCACTATTAGTTTTTGCGTATTGTGGAAGTACATCTCGAGATAACGTGAGCCCTTCTAGAGAACGCACACGACTCAAAGCAACATACAATTGTCCTGGCGCAAATAACCCACCACTTAAATCAAGGTGCATTTTTTTAAAGGTCATACCTTGACTCTTGTGCACGGTAATAGCCCATGCCAATTTCAGGGGGTATTGAGCAAATGAACCAGTAATCTCTTTTTTTAGTTTCTGATTCTCGCGATCATACTCATAGTTGATTGAATCCCAAGAGCAACAAGGAACATCAACTTTCATCCCATTATTTAATTGAACAATAATCTTTTCATCTGTCAACTCAACAACCTTTGCCAGAGTTCCGTTTGCCCATCTGCGATCTGGATCATTACGTGTAAACATCACCTGCGCGCCAACCTTTAGGTGCAGGTTCAGTTCTACTGGCATCTGTTTTTCTTCAAATTTTCCGGTAACAGTACCCTCATACACAAATTCTTCTGCATCCAATTCTGCCAGTTTAAGAAGATTTATTTGATTTGCTGTTTTATTGAGCGATGTCAACTTGATTGTCATATCTGCATCATCAACATCAGTAACAACACGCTGGTTTAATTGCAGAATATTGTCCGGAGTCACACGATTCAGTCTCACATTTTCCAAGATATGGAGAAACCTCTCATCATTTTCCTGGCGGTAGACTTTCTGGAACTCAATTTTCACGAGACGAATGCGTTTAATGACCTCAGCTTTGTAAAAAAAGAACTCATTAGTATGATAAATATCGTGAAGCAGCTCACGTTCTGCGCCAGGTCTTACTACTGGTGGCAGTTGAAACATATCTCCCACAAATACGACCTGCTTGCCTCCGAACGGAAGGTTGTTGCGAAGCGTGCGCCTCAAGGTAAAATCGATAGCATCTACAATGTCACACCTAACCATTGACACCTCATCAATAATAATTGTGTTGACATGAAGGAGAGTGAGTATTTTGTTCTCATTTAATCGCCCGCAAGTGCCTGGGGGGCAGATATCCATGGGAAGGCCAAAAAATGAGTGTATAGTTTCTCCACCAGCAAGTATTGCGGAAATTCCTGTTGGCGCAAGAGTAATAAACTGCTTGTTTACGACTTGTTGGACATATCTCAAGAAAGTAGTTTTGCCTGTTCCGGCTCGTCCAGTTAGAAAGAAACAGCTATTGGTGTATTCTATTAACTGGTAGGCCAGTTTCCATTGCTCGTTGTTAAAATTAATCATAAGCTATTGTTTGATGGCTGGAATTATTTGCATGAGACGAACATTGAAATCTAGCTCAAGAAAACTTTTATAGCATCCTTCAACCAGACGCCGTGCCTCGCTGTTGACATCGTCAATATTTAATACAGTTTTCTTCAACTTAGCGATACCCATCAGATACTCGCAAATCATCGATTCTGACTCGCTTCTGATGAACTCCTCATTGCGAAACACCTTGTCATAATCGCGTTTTTGGATGAGTACAAGCTTTGTGCCATTGAACGCATAAAGCTCAAGCCCATCAAGATATGTCCAGTTTTGGAAAAGACCCACTTTTTCTACAATGACAACTTGGTTGCAAAAGCGAATACCAACATAGTATCGATTGCCTTTGGCACTTTCATATTCATGACAGATGAACATCTTCTGACTGTTGTCCCAGATGGGCACATTTAACCTGTTGCTGCCGAACATAGGCAGCACATTGTCAAATAAATCCTTACTGATAGCCTTTGTTAGTCTTGCCATAGTTTTGTTATTTATTTCGTGGTTATTTAGGCGGTCAAGTAGCGATTTGTTGCATCAACCATTTCTCGTGAGAATGCTAACATTTGTTGCTCTGAAACCATTTTGCCAAGTAGTTTCGCCTGACCGACAAGATAGTTCTTCAGCATAATGATGCTTTGTTCTCTTGCAAAGTACTCGGAGAAACACCTCCAGTCATAACCACCCCACAGTTTTTGGGCAATCATCTTTGCACGCCTCCCGTCAAAACAAAATAGCGTAATGCCATTGAGGAAGGTATGTGCATAGCCTTTGCCAATATTATAGCATATAATTAAGCGATTAGAAAGCCTGATTTGCTTATGATAAGCATTGCCTGTCTGGCTCACATAGGATGGAGTCAGAAAAGCATTTTTAGTTGGATCATAAGTTACAATACTACCTGATAGGGCAGGAAGTGCCTTTGCAGTAATGAGTGCTAGTGTATTGGCCATAGTAGTTTTCTTTTGAATTGCCACCAAACAGTACAGCGCCAATTCCGAGGTGGTATCGGAGATTGGCGCTGCAAAGGTAATGGGGCATTTGTGCGCCGCAAAGTAATTGCGCAGTTTTAATGGTTCCTTTTGTTTTGGAACCATTCTGATAGTCGTGAAATGAAGAAAATACTAGTACTTATCTGTATCGTTCCATGAGGTTTTGAATCCGATTATTGAATATAGAACGTACTGATTCTGGTGATATTATTTCTAGCCCATCGCCAAATTGGAGCACTTGTCCGATGAATTCGTTGTTGACTTTGATATGCACTATGAAGTCACCATATTTTCCGTCTTTGTGTTTCCCAAATGGAACCATTGTGGTTTGACTGGGATGAATCTTTTTAGTCTCGGTCAACTTGAAAATCGATAAGGTATGTGCGCGAATGCGAATGTCTTCAGCGGCAGTGCCTTTCCATTGGCTTACGCCAACTATATCCTTGAAGTGATCTTGATAAAAGCCTGCACGCGCAGCTTTCCATTCAATGTCATATTTTTCTCTGGGGCGTCCAACAATTCTGTCTAGTGCGATGTTAAAACCTTCCTCTGGCTCCTCACTCTCAGCATGGCCAAGAAGAAACCATCTACCATTAAACTCTTTCAGATAATGTGGGTGAAATACAATGGTTCGCTCATCTTCTTGATAGGGTTTATAATCTATCAATAAAACCTGATGGTTCACAATAGATTCATATAGAAATGGCAATAATTCGATATTAGTCAATTCACGATCCAAACTGGCACTCAGCACCCGCTCTCCTGTTCGCTTCTTAGTCTTGATGTCCAACAAGTCTTTACAATCCTTGAAAAAATAATCTAGCCATGCAGTTGGGAAGAAGCCGGCCGAGTCTTGGCAAAACTGCCAATACTGTTTCAAGTTATTGATGACCTTAGAATTGCGCATGTCGGCTAGTGGGTCGTCATCCTTGCCGACATATTTGAAGCGCTTTGAACGATTGTTGCCCTGCTCCTCAAAACAGCCTTCACCAGCCCTTTGAATGATTTCATTTCGAACATCACGAAAAGCCTTCTTCAGTTCGCCGTAGCCTTCGCAGTTCGAGACACTATTTGGTAAATCTTCAGCAGACTGCAATCCCAAATAATCAGCCATGACATCTGCATAGGTGACCCACCCACGACTCATCAGCCGTCTATAGGTCACCAACGCAAACTGCGCATGATAACTATCACCGTCGAAAAGGTTACTGCGAGACATAGGCTAAGACATGGGTTCAATAATCTGCCAGTTCTTGCAGTTTTCTTCTGGGTCTGGGTGGCCTAACAAATAATTACGATACCAGAGAATTATATCGCATATAGCAAAAGTGTAGACATCAAGCAGATAAGGACGCTTTTTACCTGTCGCAGCTTTGTGATCTCTGATATATCTGGAAATCCTATTTTCAAGATGAAGAGGTTCTGAGATTGAATTTACCATTAGCCACATCAGTTTTTCTATAATATACGGGAGGATTTTTTTATTCATCTTATAATGGTACTTACCTAAGATGGATTCTTTTCCTGAAAGCAACAGGCAGCATCCTTTAATTATGACTCTAGGTTCACAAATTGGAAGAATTCTCTTTTCCCCCATAGAGTCGTATATGGCTTCCAGAATTTTTCTGATTTCAATCAGAAATTCATCTAATTTAGTGTCTTGTAATTCATATTGTGATATTAACAATGATAATAAAGAATTTTCTGCCTCACTCTTTATATTGCATTCTCTCAGAGAGTCTAACACATCTTGGTACTTTGCCTTGACAATGTTTAAAGGTCGAGTCTGAGCGCTAAATTTCACTCTTTTCAATAATTCTTCATCATCTTCCCCTTTACTATAGTACCCCTTTTGCCAATCTTTGTCCCATTCGAGCCTTTCTTTATTGATTAGTTCATAAACCTCTTCTTTCGCACATCCACTGAAGACATACCATGGGATATAACGACGTTTTTTATTAGCAAGTACAGCTAAATCTTTTAATGCTTCTATCAAGAATTCAGTAGCATTATCATCGCTGTCTTTATGAAACTTGCATTTGGCGTCAAGTATTATGCCGTCCCATTTTTCGTAATCACATTCTAATTCTTTCTTTGCTTCATCCCAGCATGAGACAGTATGCAGCTGAATTTGTGCAACTTCTGCTCTTTCTACAAATGGTGTTATAATATTTTGGTTGTCTTCAACCCACAACACTTGGAAAGAATCGCTAAAAGTATTGTTTTTATCCATTGCTATTTTTAATCTTCTGTTTTTCGTCCTTTATCTTAATGTCATCGTTGTCTTGATTAGTAATGTAATGATTAAAAATCAAGGTATATTTAACGCTGAAATTTCCTGATTCGCTACGATCAATTTTAAAACCACCGCCATATTTTTTTAGTATTTTGTCAATCTCATAGCATCCAGTTCCCTCATGCCCATCGATCCCCAAATTAGATGATTTGCCATTTAATTTTAAAGAATCTAAATCAATGTTAGGAGGCAGTGGGGTCCCATCGTTCTCCACAAATATCATGAATTTGCCTTTATCAATTGTCCATGAGAATTGGATAAGGTATTTCTTAGTTCTTTGCTCCGAAAAACCATGTGCGCAAGCATTTGCTACAATATTGTCAAAAATTCTTTCTAAAGCCTTCCTCGGAAACGAAAATGATTTTATTTTCTCCCTTGCAGAAGACTTGGGTATCTCATGTATGCAAGCCTCAAAATTATGCCAATTTCTTTTGTTTTTAGATATATAGGCAGATATAATCTCATTTGGATCTAAGGCTTCAATGGCTCCATAATCTTGAGGACCGTCAGCTATATGTGAAACTCCCTCAGATATTTCTTTAATAAGATTTGAAACAGATTGCAAAACATCATCTATGGTCCTTTTTGTCACAACTGAGACACAATCATCCCCATTAAGCATTTTGCCTTTTTGTTCGTAAACATGAAGGAGTGTTCTAAAGTTATTGCTCAATGGAGAGATTAACTGAGACAATGCATGTTTTCTCATTCTAACATCAGATTCATATTCTTTCTGTTTTTGTTTTTGTATGGCTTGAATGTCAACAAGAGAATACAGCGCAGAGATACTCATTAGGTTAAAACGCTCTTCAGCAGAAAACACTGGGATTAATACTTTGTCTAGAACCATAGACACATTGTAAGCAGTAATATTATAACTACAGTATCCTTTGAGTTGTCTTCTAACTTCTGGTAAAAGTAATACTTTCGCAAGGAATAACAAATCAACATTTTCTTTAGGTATCAGTTGTGCATAAGATGCTTTTGCGGCATACCCTGATTCCGAGATCTCGTGAACCACTTTAATTCCATAATAGTTGCCATAACCTTGGAGCAAGACACACGGACTGACAACATGAGTGAAATAGAAACGCTCATCCTCACTAAAATCAGACACCTTTAATAAATCCAGCTTATTTACTAAAACTTCAGAAAATGAATCAGTATCGCAATCGCTCAAACTATCGATTACATCTGTTGTGGTATCCAATGTTTCCCAATCATGATTGAATTTCGATTGAGCAATAGTTGCAAGTGGAACCCCACTTTTGGGCTTTTCAGTCAAATAATATGATGGCCATAAGATTTCAGAATCGAGATTATCATAATTAACATTAAGAATTAAAGATTTATCATCCATATGAATGCCCATTGCCACGTCTTTCCCAACTCTATCTTTGCCAATGTGCAATAATACAACAGGTATTTCCAATTCAATCCAATCTGTGGTATAAGATGTTGCTGAGATGAGAGCCTTGTCTAGAATCAACTGCTCGATAAAACTTGACATTTGTTTGCCCTCCTTTGATGAATGTACTAGCGATTCTTCTCGCAATACAATCATCATTTGTCCATCAGCTGAAAGTTTGTTATACAGCTTCTGACATATCTTCTCTTCTTGGAATGAATTGAGATCATCAAAAAACACTAGATCAAGAGGCTCAGATGGCTCAATGAATTTTCTCTCAATCTTCGACTCTATTTCTGATGCAAACATTCGGATTTGTCCTAATGCCCACCTTTCTTTATCATTTAAGTCAGGTCGGCGAGTGTAACCAAACACAGTACTATTATTCATCTGCACGGCTAAATCACAGAATTCAGTATTTGAAATAAACACATTGTTGTGAGGCTTAGCAGATGAAGAATATAATTTAAGAAAACACTCCCGTCCGTATGAAATCACGTTGTTGTCTCTAGGTTTTGGAGCATCATCACCAACCCAATCGGAGCCGTGAGCAAATTCATACTCAATTGTCTCATAGAAATGTTTTTGAAGATATGATAATTCTTCGGCGGTGATGCCATGAGGGGTAAAATGCTGCAAATATTTATCAAGAATTTTAAGAACTCTTTGGTCTGTATTATTCCCCGCTACATTCTTATAGAGCGTTGACATCAATTGGTAGTCTGCATCACCATGAGACAACCGTGTAAATTCTTCCCAGCCATCAAATTCAGTTGACGTGCGACAATGATTCAGCACATAATCTCGATATTTCTTGATGATAGACTCTATTTCCTCTGGAACAGACATAGTAATTATAGATTAATTTTTGTGTGGTTCATCGGTGAGGGCATGGTGTTCACCGATGCAAAGGTAGTGTTTTTTCTCGAATTATTTGCAACGGGCTACAAAAATGTGATAAAATTTGCGGCAAAAGTACAGACTTGTTGCAATAGTTGCAAATTGCAAGGCTTGCAGCAGATGGGTGTTTTTTCAATTCATAATTCATAATGTTGGGAGGTAGCTCGCTGATTCGCAAATTCGTGATTTAAGACATAAGAGTAGAAGGACAAAAATCTATAATTCAAAAAAATCGTTCAGCCGGTTCTAACTAAAGATCTCTTCCCTGTCCGAAGAGGGTGCCGCTTGCGGCGGAAGGGAGGGGGTCTTAGAATGGGAGTTGGGTGTCTGCGCCCAAACCACACCCCAACCCCTCCCCTTTGCGAAAGGGGAGGGGAAATCGCGAAACCGTGCTAAAACTCACAAAAAATCCGAGTTTTAGCACGATTTCAAGTTTTGCCGCATCGGCATGGGGTTAGAAATAATATCATTATTGTCCACTAAAAATTTGCAAATTCTGTAATAAGTGTCTGATATTCATTGCCTTATAAATACTTTTTAGGTGCGGCGATTTGAAATAGAGAAGTCATTAAGAATCAAATGATTATGAAAAATCCATGTTGATTTTTAAGCCTTTAATAAAAAATATTTCATGCATCACCATTGGTTGAAAGCTTTAGAGGACAGCAATGAAATAATATGGTGAATTAGGGTAACTGTTCAGCGATTCAGAAAATCTCCTCTTACACCCCTATGCATCGAAGATGCAGAGCGGGTCGAAGACCTGATTTTGTTCGTAAGACCATGCAAGTGCATCGAAG
>DEKO01000011.1:0-1481 GCA_002353885.1 Porphyromonadaceae bacterium UBA2720 | reverse complement strand
CCTCGCAGAGGAACTTTAACCAGATAAATACTTGTTGTTTTGATGAAAAAGTTTCTCTACGAGGCACTTTTGTTCTGCTTTGTGTGAACCAAGCGGCGAGGACCTCCGGCCCTCAATGTTGGGTCGAGTAACAATGGCCTTTGGCCACCGCGCGCTGCACTCTGTGCAACACACGCTTTGTTATCTCCCCGAGCCCTTCGGGGTTGCATGGTCTTTCGAACAAATAGCTTCTTCGAAGCATTTTAGCGTCTCCGACGCAATCGGTGAATAGATACAACACCGTGGTATCTGTTCCCCGATTGTGCTACCTGGATGGAATGGCGACATGCGCATGGGAGGGACGCTTGGGTGTCTGCCGCCCTTTCAGGGCTTGGATGGCGGGCGGGCATCTATACCGGGGTTGCGCTGTCGCTACACCCCGGGCTGGGGTCTGCCAGCCCTTCGGGCTTACTGTTGGCAATAATGTCAGGGGAGCAGACCGCAGACGCGCTGCATTATGAATTATGTTATGTGCATTTATGAAGGAAAAACTGGTTGCCTACTCTTGCAACCAGCTGACAGTCAGTAAGTATAATCGCTGAATAGATACGAATTAGAGGCGTCGGAGTCAGATGTTTACTTTCTCGCCCAGGAACTTGGGCTGCTTGCCTGTGAACAGGTCGAGGTAGAGCTTGACGCGGGCCAGGCGCTCGCGGCACTGCACCTTGATCCACGGATAGCCCAGGATGACGTCGTCGGCGTTGTAGGCGATGGCGTCGATGCCATAGTGGCGGGCCTGCACCAGGGCACGCTCGTTGTGAAACTTCTGCGAGATGATGGTGAACGAGCTCTGGCCGAACACCTCCTTGGCGCGCACCACCGAGTCGAGGGTGCGGAACCCGGCATAGTCGAGCACGATGCGGTCGGCCGGCACTCCGTGCAGCAGCAGCGAGTCGCGCATCATGGTGGGTTCGTCGTAGTGCTTCGACGAGTTGTCGCCGCTGATGAGCAGATAGTCGACCTTGCCGGCATGGAACAGCTCGGCCGCGGCGTTGATGCGGTGGGTGTAATAGTAGTTGTGCGTGCCGCGCGGGGTGGTGGAGCTGGTGCCCAGCAAGAGGCCCACGCGGTTGTGCGGGATGTCGCTGACGTTGTCGTATGTGCGGCCGTGTGCGGTTGCCTTGACGGCGATGTCGCAAGTGGCAATCAGTGCCACGCAGGCCACTGCCAACCATGCGACAGTCTTGATGATCTTCTGTTTCATTGTCTCTCGTTTCTTGTCTGAACTTTCTCTTTTATATTCTGTCTGTGCAAAGGTAACTTATTTGTGGCAAACAGACAAAAAAACGCCTGGCTGTTTTTCAGCCAGGCGGTCAATGATTAACTGTTAACTGTTAACTTATGATCAGAAGACAGCCTTGGTCGTGCGTGTGGTACCGTCGTTGCGGGAAGCCCCCCTAAATCCCCCCTGAAGAGGGGGACTTCCTGTAGTGGCTGGTAGG
>DEKO01000129.1:7493-12452 GCA_002353885.1 Porphyromonadaceae bacterium UBA2720 | reverse complement strand
ATGTCCTGAGCTACGATAGTTAGACGTTAGACTTTAGACTCTAGACGTTAGACTTTAGGCTTTAGACGTTAGACCGCGCTACGCGCTGGTAGTTGTTAGCATACGATCGCTTCAAAAAGTGTCCATACCATCCCACACGACAAGGTCGCCACGCACATAGCCCACCTTGCCGTCGATGCGGATTTTGTACCATCCATTCTTGGTCTTTCCCAAGCAAGGATAGGTGTCGGGCACACAACCTGTGACCATGTTGTCGGGAATCTTGCCCACGATGGCAGCACCGGTCGACGGGCTCTTGCGCACGTTGATGTTTCCGGTGCGCGACTGGTCGCGATAGATGATGCCCTGCCCGTTGGCGGCACTGAAGGTGACCACTCGGTGGCCAGCCTTGGGCACTGTGCCGGTGTCCTGCACATCGATTGTATAGGTGCTCCTACCTGTGCTCACATAGCGTCCCACGACATTGCCGCGTGAATCGACCACCATTTTCATACTTTGCCCGTGTGCTAACGCAAAGGACGTAAGCGTCAGGACGAGAGAAAAAAATAGATGTTTCATCATCATGATTTATCGGTTTGATTATCAATTCTGCCAAAAACTAGGGGGCAAAATTAGGAAAAACTTGGCCAAGCTCCAATTTTTTTAGCCGAAAACACGCCATCTGGGACTAAAATAGCACATTAAGCAAGGTATCCAGCCCATGCCCCATGCTATGCTCGCTCATGCATCACATGCCCATCAAACTCACGCATCGATGCGACCGAGCAACGAAAAATGACAGGAAAAATGAAATTTTTTGTGGATTTTGCTAGTTTTGTCACAAAAAAAGCGTACTTTTGCCACACGAACGATTCTAAACTTATTTTACGTTATGGCAACAACGAAAAAAACTAAACCAGAAACTAAAACAACTAAGAGAACCCAAACCGAAAGCAAGCGCCTGATGGCCCTGGAGAACCGCTATGGCGCACACAACTATCACCCACTGCCCGTGGTGCTGCACCGCGGCGAGGGCATCTATGTGTGGGACGTTGAGGGCAAGAAGTACTTCGACTTCCTGTCGTCTTACTCGGCCGTCAACCAGGGACACTGCCATCCCCGCATCGTCAAGGCCCTGAAAGACCAGGCCGACACGCTGTGCCTGACCTCACGCGCATTCTACAACGACGCCTTCTGCGAGTACGAGAAGTTTATCCACCAGTACTTCGGCTATGACAAGGTGCTGCCGATGAACACCGGCGCCGAGGCTGTCGAGACCGCCTTGAAGCTGGCTCGCCGCTGGGGCACAGTCAAGAAGGGCATCGAGAACGACAAGGTGAAGATCATCTGCTGCGAGGGCAACTTCCACGGACGCACCGTCACCGTCATCACCATGAGCAACGACCCCAGTTCGTATGCCGACTACGGACCACTCACACCGGGCTTCATCCGCATCCCCTATAACGACCCCAAGGCCCTCGAGGAGGCACTCAAGAAGTATGGCAAAGAGGTTGCCGCCTTCATCGCCGAGCCCATCCAGGGCGAGGCTGGCGTGTTTGTGCCCGATGACGGCTATCTGAAGAAATGCTTCGACCTGTGCCACAAGCACAATGTGCTGTTCATCGCCGATGAGGTGCAGACCGGTATCGCACGCACCGGTAAGATGCTGTGCAGCGAGCACGACGGCATCCGCCCCGACATCGTCATCCTGGGCAAGGCCCTGGGTGGTGGTGTGTTGCCCGTCTCGGCCTGCCTTGCCGACGACGACATCATGCTCAACATCAAGCCCGGCGAGCATGGCTCGACCTTCGGCGGATTCCCGCTGGCTGCCCGCGTCGCCGTCGAGGCCTTGAAGGTGGTCAAGGACGAGCGACTGGTGCAGAACGCCGAGAAGATGGGTAAAATCTTCCGCGACGAGATCAAGAAGCTCAACTCGCCTTTCATCGTCGAGGTGCGCGGTCGTGGACTGCTCAATGCCATCGTCACCAAGCCCATCGGCAAGAAGACCGCTTGGGACATCTGCCTGAAGATGATGGAGAACGGCCTGCTGGCCAAGCCGACCCACGACGACATCATCCGCTTCGCTCCGCCGTTGTGCATCAAGAAGAAAGAGCTGATGGAGGCCATCGGCATCATCAAACGCTCGTTTGAGGAGATGGCCAAATGAGGAGCGATAAGCGATAAGCTTTAAGCTATAAGCCATAAGCGATAAGCATTAAGCTTTAAGCAATAATCATCCCCCGATTTGCGGTTGCGAGTCGGGGGATAATCATTGTGTTGGGTGCATCAATCGACACCCAGGTCGTGCAGGGTGCGCGGTGCCGGGGTCTTGGGCAGGGGCTTGCGGTCCTTGAGCTGGTCGAGGATGACCTCGATGGCCTTGTCGAGCTGTTGGTCGATGCCCTTGTACTCGAGCAGGGGGTCGTTGTCGATGAGGATGTCGGGGTCCACACCGTGGTTCTCGACAATCCAGTTGCCACGCGTGTCATAGTTGGTGAAGAAGGGCACACGGATGTCGGTGCCGTCCATATAGGGCAACGAGCCACTGATGCCGATGATGCCTCCCCACGAGCGGGTGCCGATGAGGGTGCCTATCTTGTTCTCCTTGAAGCTCCACGGGAACAGGTCGCCGTCGCTGGCCGAGTATTTGTTGACCAGCAGCACCTTGGGGCCGTTGAGCGTGGCCTCGGGGATGAGGCCGTTGTGGTTGCTGCCACGATACATGGTCATGCGATAGGGCTTGCGCAACAGTCGCTCGATGATCATGGGCGAGATGTTGCCGCCGCCATTGCCACGGTCGTCGACGATGAGAGCCTCCTTGTCGAGCTGCGGGAAGAAATAGCGGGCAAACTCCTTCAGTCCCTCGGGCCCCATGTCGGGAATGTAGATATAGCCCACACGGCCGCCGGTCTTCTCGTTGACATAGGCAATGTTTTTCTGCACCCACTCATAGTGATAGAGCGGATACTCGTCCTGGATGGGCTTGACCACCACCTTGCGTGCACCAGCACCGCTGGCACTGGTAGCCACGGTGAGCTCGGTCATGACATCGGCCTTGCCACGCAGCAGGGTGTAGATATTGTCCACATCGTCGGTCTTGACACCATCGACAGCCACGATGTAGTCTCCCTCCTTGACATTCATGCCCGGCTCCAACAAGGGCGAGCGCAACTCACTGCGTTCTGGAGCCCCCTTGAGGATGTGCTTGATGCGATAGGCCTTGCCGTCACGCTCGAGCTGTGCACCCAGCATGCCGATACACTGCTGGTCGGGGGTAATGTGGTCACCGCCGTCGACATAGGCGTGGCCGCAGGCCAACTCACCAATCATGCCACCGATGACATAGGTCAGGTCCAAACGATTCTTGACCCATGGCAGCAGCGCGGCATACTTGTCGTGAATGGCATTCCAGTCCACACCATGCATATTCTTGAGGTAGAAGCCGTCGCGATAGGCTCGCCATGCCTCGTTGAAGATTTGCTTCCACTCCTGCTCGTAGTCCACGTCGGCCATCATGTCATTGAGGTTTACAGCCTCAGTGAGTTCGGTCTTGCGCGGGGTGAGGTCGGTGACATAGACCTCACCGCTCTTGAACCACACGGCCCGCTTCATGTCGGCCGAGGGCTGCATCATGGCACCAGCGGCGATAAGTTCGTCTTTCTGCTCCTTGAGGTCATAGACGTGCGTGCCGCCACCACCATAGTACCACACATGCTGGCCGTCGCTGGCAAACGCGCCATAGTTGCCACCGTTGATCGGCAGCTTGACCACGCGGTGTTCAATGCCGTCCAGATCGACCTTCATGGCCGGAGCCACATCGGTCTTCTTGCCCTTGGCATTCTTCTTGTCAGCAGGAGCATCGGCCGACTTCTGCTCGTCCTTGCCCGTGGTCACCTGGTCGTCGGTGGGCAGGAAGGGCGACGGAGTGTCCTGGGCCAGCATCATCAGATAGATGCCCTCCATGTTGCGATAGGCAAAGTTCCACTCGACGCTGCTATAGATGGGGTTGAAATCGCGCCCCGATGCAAAAATCAGATACTTGCCATCGCTGCTGAACACAGGCGAGTTGCTGTCATACCAGTTCTCGGTCACCTGATGAGCCTTGCGGGCGGCAATGTCGTAGAGGTAGATCACGCTCAACTCGTTGGGGGTCGTTTGGCTGTAGGCCAGCCAGCGGCCATCGGGCGAGAACGAGGGCGTGGGGAACTCACCGATGCTGTCCTGCACCAGCGTGACCTTGCTCTTGGCAGCCACGTCGACCAGCACGATGCGGTTCTCACGGTCGGTATAAACAATGCTTGCGCCCTTGGGGTTCCACGCAAAGTCGCGGATATACGTGTCATTGTTGCGGGTGAGCTGGATGGCATCGCCACCCTCGGCGGGACGCATCCACAACTCAGTCTCACCGGTCTGGTCGCTGATATAGGCAATCCACTTGCCGTCGGGGCTCCATTTGCCCTCACGCTCATGGGCACCAGGAGTGTGCGTCAGGTTGCGCGTCACACCCTTCTTGACCGGTAAGTCGAACACCTCGCCACGGGCTGTGACCACCATGCGGTTACCATCCGGAGCCAGCAGGGCGGCAGTGACAAAGTCCTTGACGGGGCGCAAAGCGGTGCGCGCCCAGCCGCCTTCGTCATTCAGCTCGACGTTGATTTGGTTCACCTGCTTGGTCGCGGGGTCTAGTTTATAGAGGTAACCGCCCTTCTCAAACACGATGAGCCCGCCACCACAACTTGGGAACTTCACGTCGTAGTCAGTGTAGTTGGTGACCTTGCTGGTGGCGCCTGTCACGGTGTTATAGACAAAGATGTTCATCGTCTTGTCGCGGTCGCTGATGTAGTAGATTTCATCGCCTATCCACATCGGGATGATGTCTTGCCCCACATTGTTGGTCACATTGGTCACCCGTTGGGCCTGCGTGTCCCAAATCCAGATGTCGTCGGCCATGCCGCCGCGGTAGTACTTCCAGGTGCGGAA
>DEKO01000129.1:0-7482 GCA_002353885.1 Porphyromonadaceae bacterium UBA2720 | reverse complement strand
CGGTTGTAGGCCAGCTTCTTCCCGTCGGGGCTGTAGCTGCAGAAGCCGCCCTCGGGCAGCGGCAACTGCTGCGACATGCCACCGGCCACTGGGGCACACCACAGTTGGCCGTCGAAGCTGTCGCTGATGCGGTTGCGATAGATGATGCCGCTGCCATCAGGAGTCCAAGTCATGGCGATGTTGTTGGGACCCATTCGGTCGCCCCAGTCATCGCGCGGGTTGCTGGCGGTGTAGGTCACGCGCCGCGGCGTGCCGCCCTCGCTCGACATCACATAGACTTCGGTATTGCCGTCATACTGGCCAGTGAAAGCCAGTTGACGGCCATCGGGGCTGTAGCGGGCAAAGGCCTCATAGCCGTCGTGCGACGTCAGGCGCTGTGCCACGCCCCCATGGATTGACACACGGTAGAGGTCACCAGCATAGCTGAAGGTGACCTCGCTGCCATTGGTTGCCGGGAAGCGCATCAGTCGTGCCTCGCCAGCCTCGCTATTGACTGCCGCGGCGGCCATCAAGCCCGCCAGCAGCATGGTTGCAGTCGTTTTTCTCATATCATTTGTATGTTAAAGCTACATCGTTCTCAAACCCATTCGGTGACGATCGGAATCAGAAAATCTGTTGAGACAAGAGTGCCTGAGCTACAATAGCAGCTCGGACAGGTCGTGGTCGGGGTGGAAACGACACATGTCGACATAGACGTTGATGCCAGCCATGATTCCGTCCTCGCTAAACTGCCAGATGGTGTAGTTCCCTTCCCAGCTGATGTCGGGCGCCGAATTAGAGTAACGGCCTATGTAAAGGGGATATTTGTTGAACTGTGGCGAGAGGTTGAGGTTATAGAATTCCATGGTCGAGTAGATCATGGGCCGGCACCCAAAGTGCTGCTCCAGCATCTGAGCCATGAGCGACAAGCTGTCGATGAGCTGGTTGCGTGACCACTGTCCACGCTCCTCGACGTCAATCATGGGGATGAGGTCTTGTCTGACTGCGCCCATGGCACGGACAAAGTTGGCATACTGCTGGCGTATGGACGATGTGGTCGACAAGTAGTGGTAGCTGCCCACGAGCAATCCATTGTCTTGAGCCTGAGTGACATTGTCAACATAGTGCGGCGACTGGTAGGTCTCACCCTCGGTGGCTTTGATGTAGGCAAAGCGTATGTCGTCATTGGCAGTAACCTTCTCCCAGTTGATTTCACCTTGATGGCTCGACACGTCGATGCCGTCGATGAGTGCGCCCTCTCGCTTGGGCGGCACATCACGCTTCGACCGCTGGCCGCCGCTAGAGTTGCACGCCACCAGAGCCACAAAGCCCAAGAAGAGTATCCACATGATATGTCGCATCCATTTCATCGGGTGCAAATTTACAAATTAATTTTGACCCATGTCGCCGAAAAACACTAATTTTGCCCCAAAATTCGGAATTAGTGGAAATCAAGCAACTATGTGACCTATTTTGCGGGCCCGCGCGGCAAGAGGCACTGCGCCAGCTGCTGGACGGCCGGCGGCGCGGCACGATGGTCATCGACGGATTGGCCGGCTCGGCCTCGTCGGTGCTGTTCTCGCGTCTGCCACGCCGCAAGCAGCCCTACCTCATCGTAGCCAATGACCTGGACGAGGCAGGCTATATCTACAACGACCTGGTGCAACTCACCGACGAGAGCCAAGCACTCATCTTCCCCAGCGGATATAAGCGCGACATCAAGTATGGCCAAGTGGACGCACCCAATGGCATCCTGCGCACCGAGGTGCTCAACCAGTGGTATGCCAGCCCGGTGCTGCGGTGGGTGGTGAGCTATCCCGAGGCACTGGCCGAACGCGTGGCCTCGCGCCAGACCATCGAACAGACCACGGTCGAGCTGGCCGTGGGTCAGACAGTCGACCAGGTCGAGACCGCACAACGCTTGCGCGAGCTGGGTTTCACACAGGTCGACTATGTCTACGAACCGGGACAGTTCTCGGTGCGCGGCTCCATCCTCGACGTGTACAGCTACAGCAACGAGCTGCCTTATCGCGTCGACTTCTTCGGCGACGAGATTGACTCTATCCGCACGTTCAACGTCGAGACGCAACTCAGCGAGCAGCGTGTCAAGAGCATCGGCATCCTTGCAGGCAACGGCAGCCAGAGCGCCTCAGGTACATCGTTGCTCGACTACATCCAGCCCGAGACCATGCTCATCTGCCGTGACGCACAGTGGCTTGAGAGCCGTGTGCGCCAGATTGCCGACGAGGGCATGTCGACCAGTGCCGTCATCGCGCAAGAGGGCGACCAGGGCGCTATGGACCAGGTGGTGGACGTGGACCACTTCACTGCCATGCTGCACTCGATGCGGCGCATCGACTTCAGCTACGGCGAGAGTGCCCTCAAGAGCGACGCGCGCCTGACGTTGCATTGCTCACCGCAGGGCATCTACCACAAGAACTTCGACCTGATCAGCAAGTCGTTCAAGGATTTTCTGTCACGCGGCTACAAGATATTGATCTTGAGCGACAACGAGAAGCAGATAGCCCGATTGCGCGCCATCTTCGACGACCGCAAAGACGACATCCGCTTTGAGCCCTGCCTGCGCACGTTGCATGAGGGATTTGTCGACGACGACCTCAAGTTGTGTGTGTTCACCGACCACCAGATTTTCGACCGCTTCCACAAGTATAACCTCAAGAGCGACCGCGCCCGCTCAGGCAAGCTAGCCCTGTCGCTCAAAGAGCTGAACCAGATTGAGGTGGGCGACTACATCGTGCACGAGGATCACGGCATCGGCAAGTTTGGCGGCCTGCTGCGCACAGCCGTCAATGGCAAGATGCAGGAGATGATCAAGCTCACCTATCTCAATGGCGACACCATCTTCGTGTCAATCCACTCGCTGCACAAGCTCTCGAAATATCGGGGCAAGGAAGGCACAGAGCCGCGCCTACACAAGCTGGGCAGCGGCACATGGAACAAGATCAAGTCGCGCACCAAGAGTCGTCTCAAGGACATCGCCCGCGACCTCATCAAGCTCTATGCCCAGCGACGCAAGGAACAGGGCCACGCCTTCTCGCCCGACGGCTACCTGCAGCAGGAGCTTGAGGCATCGTTCATCTACGAGGACACGCCCGACCAGCTCAAGGCCACACAAGCCGTCAAGGCCGACATGGAGAGCGCCAAACCCATGGATCGCCTCGTGTGCGGCGACGTGGGCTTCGGCAAGACCGAGGTAGCCATCCGTGCCGCGTTCAAGGCTGCAGTCGATGGCAAGCAGACCGCCGTGCTGGTGCCCACCACAGTGCTGGCCTTCCAGCACTACAACACGTTCAGCGAGCGGCTCAAGGACTTCCCGGTGCGTGTCGACTACCTGAGCCGCGCCCGCAAGCCCAAGGATGTCAAACAACTGCTAGCCGACCTGGCGGCAGGCAAGATTGACATCATCATCGGCACACACAAGCTCATCGGCAAGACGGTCCAGTTCCACGACCTGGGCCTGCTGGTCATCGACGAGGAACAGAAGTTCGGCGTAGCCACCAAGGAGAAGCTCAAGCAGCTCAAAGTCAACGTCGACACCCTGACGATGAGCGCCACGCCCATCCCCCGCACGCTGCAGTTCTCGCTGATGGGAGCTCGCGACCTGAGTGCCATCAACACCCCACCCGCCAACCGCTACCCCATTCTCACCACCCTGGGCACGCTGGACGATGACGTCTTGGCCGAGGCCATCAACTTCGAGCTCTCACGCAACGGACAGGTATTCTTTGTCAACAACCGCATCGAGCAGCTCTACAACCTCCGAGACATGGTCAAACGCGTCGTACCCGACGCTCGCGTAGTGGTAGCCCATGGGCAGATGCCACCCGAGCAGATGGAACAGACCATCATCGACTTTGCCAACCATGACTACGATGTGCTTCTCTCGACCACCATCATCGAGAGCGGCATCGACATGCCCAACGTCAACACCATCATCATCAACAATGCACAGAACTACGGCCTGAGCGACCTGCACCAGTTGCGTGGCCGTGTGGGCCGCAGCAGCCGCAAGGCATTCTGTTACTTGCTGGTACCTCCCGGCCGACCGCTCACCACCGTGGCTCGGCGGCGTCTGCAGGCCATCGAGAGTTTCAGCGACCTGGGCTCGGGTATCCACATCGCCATGCAGGACCTCGACATCCGCGGCGCGGGCAACCTGCTGGGCGCCGAGCAGAGCGGATTCATCGCCGATTTGGGCTATGAGACCTATCAGAAGATTCTCAAAGAGGCCGTGCTCGAGCTGCGCACCGAGGAGTTTGCCGAGGAGTTTGCCGACGAGGCCCAAGCCGCCGGCGGCGACAATCAAGAGTTTGTCAATGACTGTACCATCGACACCGACCTCGAGCTCATGTTCCCAGCCACCTACGTGCCGCAGGAGAACGAACGCATCACACTCTATCGCGAACTTGACGCAATGGAGACCGACATGCAGGTACAGGGCTTCGAGTCGCGCCTGGTCGACCGCTTTGGCCCCATCCCGGCCATGGCTCAGGAACTGATTCGCATCGTGCCGTTGCGTCGCTATGCGCGCCGGCTGGGCATTGAGAAGATAGCCCTCAAGGGCGGCATGATGTACACTTACTTTGTGGGCGAGGAGAATGTGGCCTACTACCAGTCACCGGCATTCGGCCGCATGCTGCAGTACTTGCAGGCCAACCCGCGCCGTTGCCACATCCGTGACAAGGGCGGCCGCCGCTCGTTCAGCATCGAGCAGGTCACCACCGTCACCCAGGCCCTCGACATCCTGCGCCTCATCACCGACCTGCCCTCCATTTCTTAACTTTTGCTTTGGCATGATGATAAACTGTTCTCCAAATAAATAGTTATTAATTTGGTCAAATCACCACATTTTACTACCTTTGCAGCTAGATAGTTAAATAGGTATCAAGCGTATGAAAACAAGATTATTTGCATTGATGATGGCCATCGTGGTCATAGTGACCGCAGGAGCACAATCGCTCACAAGCCACGAGTGGGCGGCCGAGACCGAGGCTTTCAAGGGAGCCACAGTGACAATCATGACAAGTTTTGATGATGACGGCACATGCACCATGCTCATGTTCATGGATCAGGAGATTGAGCGCGGCACAGTGATGCTGGCCATGATTGCACCGGGCACCTACACCTACGACGGCAAAAGGTTACACATGAAGATTGCCACCGGCATGGCGCAGTTCTATGACGACGTGGACATGAAGGCATCGAACAAGAACCTGGCCGACAAGATGAACCACGTGATGAAACAGGAGATCGAGAAGGCTGTGCCGGGCATGAAGAAGCAATTCCTGAGTATGGTGAGCGACTACAGCGACCTGCAAGTCTCGCGTCTGACGGCCAGCGAGATGGTAACCAACATCGGCACGTTCAAAGGCCTGCCACTCGGCTCGATGGAGAAAATGCTCAGCGACTGACGCTGAATGAAAAAACGCATTAGATTTAGCACTACGGCATTGACCATGGCCGCGGCTCTGGTTGTAGCCATGGTCTGCTATGTGCGCGACAACGAGCCACAGGTTCCCCGCCATGAGTACATCGCCCATGGTGGGGGCATGATTGACTCGCTGCACTACACCAACAGTCTCGAGGCCATCGAGCAAGCTGTGGCCCATGGTGCCACCTGCATCGAGTTAGACTTGGTCGTGTCGGCCGATAGCGAGTTGATTGCCCATCACATTTGCCCCGACCTCGCGACCGACTATACCACTTACCCTCCCTCCATCGCCGAGTTCTTGTCGACACCCCTCATCGGTGTCAACGGCAAGACCTACACCCCACTGTCATGGCGCGAGATCAATGAATATTTCTTGTCACATCCACAGCTGACCCTTGTTGTCGACAAATTGGACGACCCCAAGTTGCTTGCACGATACTTTCCACAGCTCAAGCATCAGATGATTGTCGAGTGCTTCTCCGTTGAACACTATGTGGCCGTTAGCCAGGCAGGGTTCAAGCAGGCCATCTTGAGTGAGCGAGCCATCTCGATGGTTGACATCCTGCTACAGGACATGAAGCACCTGCTGGATGATGACGAGCCACGCATCGACCTGCTGGGCTTGTCACACTACACCTACGACGAGAGCCTGAGCCGCAGATGGCAATGCCGCCTGCTCAACCTGCCACTAGTGGTCTGGACTGCAAGCAACCGCAGTCAGGCCGATGAGCTCTTTGAGCAGACTGGTGCTCGCATGGTCTATTGCGATAATCTCACGCCCTAGAAACGACTGCGCTCGACCAGGCAGAGACGCGCCTGGGGTTTGCCATTCAGCCTGACTGACCATGTGGCATGGCTGCGATTCTTAAGCAGAATCGATTGTGCGATGGACTTGCTCCGTAATTTTTAGTCTGAGATTGCAGAAAAATTGCTACCTTTGCGGCAACAATGAGAGAACGCACTCCTTGGCTCGACTATGTGCGGATGTTCAGTATCTTCTTGGTGATACTCTACCACACGCCCCCGCGGTCAGAACTGCTCGACGAAGCAGTGATCCTGAACCTGCGGGTGCCAGTGTTTTTCTGCATCTCGGGCTTTCTGTTCAATGATGGGCGCTGGAGTGGCTTCTGGCGCTATGCCTGGCACCGAGGCAAACAGATATTGATTCCTTACGTCCTGTTTTTCGCTGTGTTCTATGGTCTGTGGCTGTGGTTCGGCCGTGACCTACTGGGCGGCGAGGATGCCCGTGTGCCTGTGACTCAACCGCTGGTCGAGATGGTGATGGGCAATCCCAAGACCATCGTTGGCCCCTTCTGGTACATCGCATGTCTGATGACGATGCAACTCATCTACTGGTGGATAGCGCATTATGTGCCACGACGGTGGACCCTTGCGGTGTGCCTGGTCATTGCCGCATCGACCTACTGGCTGAAGTGGACCTGGCCTTGGGTGGAGTTCTGGAACCTGGGCAACGCCTTGCTGTTCATGCCCTTCTATGCACTGGGGCACAGTTTGAGGCCACAACTCGAGCGCATCAAGTTTCGCGGCCCTGCCAGCACAATGGGGTTGCTGGCTGTGGCGGCCAGCTCGATGCTGGCCATGACATGGGTTGTCGGTGTCAGAGCGCACGACCCAGGCCTTTATAGCCTGTTGCGCGTGGCATGCGGCCTGCTGGTCATCCCGGCCTACCTGTGCGTGGGCAAGTGGGTAGCACGGCTGTGCGGACGGCATCGATTCATCGAACTCATTGTGCTGGGGGGCACCATCTATCTGGGCCTGCAGAACTATGCCATCGGCATCATCCGCATCGGCATCGAGCGCGTGGCAGGCACAGGCTGGCTCGACAGCCATGCCTGGCTGCGACTGGTCATCGCTCTCGTCGTCATGGCAGCAATCTATCCTATCTCGGCCTGGATACAGCGCCACGCCCCCTGGGTCATCGGCCGCAGCCGTGCCAGCCGAACCTGAACAAGGTTTCTCCCAATCCACAAAAAACAGAGAGGGCATCACTCGTATGAGCGATGCCCTCTTGCGGTGCGTACAGGACTCGA
>DEKO01000097.1:3378-4229 GCA_002353885.1 Porphyromonadaceae bacterium UBA2720 | reverse complement strand
CGTGCAGCCATCCTGCCTGCCGGTCATGCCGCCAATGGAGCCTACTGGTACGACAGCAAGGTGCCGGGATTCATCACCAGTACCTACTATATGGACAAACTGCCACAATGGGCCGACCAGTTCAACAAGCGTAACAAGAAGACCATGACCGACTATGACCTGTGGAACAACCGCAACGGCGTGACCATGACCATAGACATGGCGCTGGCTGCCATCGACGGCGAGCAACTGGGACAGGACGACGTGACCGACCTGCTGGCTATTAGCATATCCACCACCGATTACGTGGGGCACGCATGGAGCACACGTTCGTTGCAACTCGATAGCATCTATGACCAGCTGGACATCGACATGGCCCGACTGCTCAACAGCCTGGACCAGAAGGTGGGCAAAGGCAACTATCTGCTCTTCCTGACAGCCGATCATGGGGCTACGCATAACTACAAGTATATGAGTGAGCACCATCTGCCCACCGAGACCATGGGCAACACCTCGCTGGAGAAGAAGGTCAATGAGATGGTGAAGGAGAAGTTTGGAATTAACAAGGTGATTAAGGCGCATTTGGGCTATAACTGGTTCCTCGACAACGAGGCCATTGACGAGGCCGAGGTCGACCGCGAGGCGGTCAAGCGTGCCATCATCGAGCAGATTGAGCGCGATGACCGCATCTCGTGGGTCATCGATTGCGAGCACCCCTACGACCGTGCCATCCCGCGTGAGGTGGTCGACAGGGTGGTCAAGGGCTATTATCCTAAGCGCTGCGGCGAGCTCTACATCATTCCGGTGACAGGTGTCTACTCGGGTTCGCACGACGGAAAAGGTAGCACGCACGGCACTTGGAACCAGAGCGA
>DEKO01000097.1:406-3315 GCA_002353885.1 Porphyromonadaceae bacterium UBA2720 | reverse complement strand
CGAGCGCAATGGCATGGTCGACATTGCAGCCACAGTCGCTGCCATGCTCCACATTCAGGCTCCCGATGCCTGCATCGGCCGGCCCATCCCCTTCAATTAGTTTATAGTTTAATATTAATAGTTAAGAGTTGGGTATTGCTTGACATGGTTCGATAGGCTGAACATCACGGCTCCAATTCTCAATTTTCAATTTTTCAATTCAAGAAAAGTGGCAATTATCAAGAAAGTTCGTGGCTTTGAGCCAAAAATGGGCGAGAACTGCTTTCTCGCCGACAATGCCGTCGTCGTGGGCGATGTGACCATGGGCGAGGGCTGCAGCATCTGGTTCGGCGCGGTGCTCCGTGGCGATGTCAACACCATCACCATTGGCGACCGTGTCAACATCCAGGACAATGCGGTGATTCACACCCTGTATGAGAAATCGGTGACCGAGATTGGCAACGACGTGTCCATCGGGCACAACGTGGTGGTGCATGGTGCCAAGATTGGCGACATGGCACTCATCGGCATGGGCAGCATCATCCTCGACCACGCCGAGGTGGGTGAGGGTGCCATTGTGGCTGCTGGCAGTGTGGTGCTGGGTGGCACCAAGATTGGTCCGCACGAGTTGTGGGCCGGTAGTCCCGCCAAGTTCAAGAAGATGGTCGACCCGGCTCAAGCCAGCGAGATCAATGTCAAGATTGCTCGCAACTACCTGATGTACTCCACTTGGTACGATAAGGAAGATTAACGAAATGTTAGGTGTGCCGCAGTTCAGCTGCGGCAATTGGGCAATGAATAAAACGACGCTCATAGCACTGATGGCCGGCATGGCTCTGGCGGCGTGGGGGCAGGAAACCGCTCCCATCCGCCTCAAGTTAGACACACGTGGTCTGACCGAGCGTTTCATGCAGCCCATCACCCCGCAGTTGCCCACTCCATCCGCCGGCCTCCTGTCAAAACCCGACCTCACCGAGCCCATCCGTCTCGACTGGCGCACGGCACAGCTGACCGATTCGCTCAGAGCCTACGACAGCATGAGCCTGGACCAGGGATATAGCTTTCCCAGACACAGCGTGCGTGACTTTAACTTCGTGATGGACCCCTATAGCCGCAACTGGTCGTCGGCAGGTGTGATTGCCACTGTCGGCACTGGCTATCTGGCTGGAGCGGGCAGCTACACCGCCATGCCCGGGCTGGGTAATGTGGGCACGGCCAATGTGTCGTTCACTCAACCGCTAGGCGAGCAACTGGTGGTCACTGCTGGGCTTAGTGGCAACAAGTACCACTTCGGCAATGCTGCGTGGAACAGTTATGGGGTTTATGGCAATGCCAGTTTTAGGCTTAATGACCGGCTCACGCTCAACGCCTTCGGCCAATATTACCGCAACCCGATGTTAGGGAGTGTGGCTGCAATGCCTTATATGCAGGACACGCGTTATGGCGGCACGTTGGGCATCAAGATGAGCGACAAGGTGAGCCTTGATGTGGGGGCGCAGCGATATTACGACCCCTACTTGCGGCAGTGGAAGACCGTGCCCATCATCGCTCCCACGGTCAGTGTTATGGGGCAGCCGTTGAGCCTGGATGTGGGCGGACTGCTCTACCAGGTGCTGGACTATGTGTTCGGTAGTTCGAGGAATGGCAATGGCTACGGCAGTCACCTGCCTGATTTCCGCCAGGGCCCCGTCCCCGCTGGCTTCAATCCCAACAGCCCCATCCGCATCCCTGATGCTTTGCGTTAATTAGAATAATCTGTATAGTATGCCACGGCTTGCCGTGGCTATCATCAAATAAAAAATGCAACAAACAAGACAACACCTCGAAGCACTGCGCCAGGAGATGGCGCGTGTCAATGTCGATGCCGTTATCATCCCGGGCACCGACCCACATCAGAGTGAATATATCAGCGACCACTGGAAGTTCCGCGACTGGGTCACGGGCTTCACAGGCAGCAACGGCACCGCAGTGGTCACACAAGAACAAGCAGGCTTGTGGACCGACTCGCGCTACTTCTTGCAAGCCGAGCAACAGCTGGCCGACAGCGGTTTCACGCTCATGCGCGAGAATGGCGATAACCCTGACCTCACCCGCGAGGAGTGGCTAGTCGAGAACTTGGGCGACGAAGCGGTTATCGGCATCGATGGCCGCCTGTTCTCGGCCGTGGAAGCCAACCGCCTGGAGCGCTTCTGTGGCGAGAACGGCTTTATGATGGCCTCAGACTTTGCTCCGGCCGACCGCATCTGGGCCGACCGACCCGTGCGCCCCATGGGCGAGGCCTATGTTCATGACGAGGCTTTGGCCGGTGAGACAGTCGAGAGCAAACTCGACCGGCTCATGCGCTCGCTCGAGCTCAATGGTGCCGATGCCATGCTCATCAGCGCCCTCGACGAGATTGCATGGCTGTTCAACATGCGAGGCTCGGATGTTGACTTCACACCAGTAGCCATTGCGCATGCCTATGTCAGCGAGAAGGAGACGACGCTCTTTATTGATGACAAGAAGGTGACCAAGGAACTGGCCACACATCTCAAGAACTATGGTGTGCGCGTGCGTGACTATGACGATGTTGTGCGCTATCTCGAGCGCCGTCAGCACGATGTGGTGCTCATCGACCCCAACAAGGTGAGCGACACGCTGGCCAACGCGTTGGAATGCCAGAAAGTCTATCTGCCATCGCCCATAGCCTCGCTCAAGGCCATCAAGAACGAGGCACAGATTGCTGGCACGCGTCGTGCCATGGAGCGTGATGGGGCAGCGCTGGTGCGTTTGTTCCGCTGGATTGAGCAGAATGCCGCCAGCGGCACCATCAATGAGGTGGATGTCTGGACCCGTGGTCAGCAAGAGCGTGCCAAGGGAGACAACTACCGCGGCGACAGCTTTGCCATGATCTGCGGATACAAGGAGCATGGGGCCATCGTCCACTATGA
>DEKO01000097.1:0-355 GCA_002353885.1 Porphyromonadaceae bacterium UBA2720 | reverse complement strand
GCACCACCGACATCACCCGCACCGTCTCGTTGGGCAATCCTACCGATGACGAGCGTCATGACTATACCCTGGTGCTCAAGGGGCATCTGGCGCTGCAGCGCGCCAAGTTCCCGGTGGGCACATGCGGTGTCAACCTCGACGTGCTGGCGCGCATGCCGCTGTGGCAAGAAGGCATGACCTACTGGCATGGCACCGGTCATGGGGTAGGGCACTTCTTGAGCTGCCATGAGGGCCCCCACAGCATCCGCGTCGAGCAGAACCCCAACGCGCTGGAGCCTGGCATGATTGTCAGTAATGAGCCGGGTCTCTACAAGGCTGGTCGCTATGGCATCCGCACCGAGAACCTGCTGCTCGT
>DEKO01000203.1:32211-51607 GCA_002353885.1 Porphyromonadaceae bacterium UBA2720 | reverse complement strand
CGGCATGGGCGGCATGGGCGGCATGATGTAATATCAACTCAAAGATATAGATTTTTGAGCGAGACAATGTGGATCCACATTGCCTCGCTTTTCAATTGGGGACAATTGCCGAAAAAATCCTCATGCTCGATAACATTTTGTCGTTGACAACGTTATTTCATTGATTGAAATGATTATGCTACTGCACTCAATAGGGGTTAGGCAAAAAAAATTTGTGCACTATAGTTTTTTTTCCTAACTTTGCACGCTTCATCTTTTGGAAGGAGGACAATGTGCCTGCTGCCTAAATGGGGTAAAAATAAGTTTGATTTCTGTAAGATTTTGAGCGTCAATGTTTTGCGTTGTGCTTGAAGCACCAGAGGTATGCCCATTGCTGAACAAAACATAATCAATAGCGCCCCATGTGGGGATGAAATACCGCAATGGTTTGCCATGCGGGCAACCTATCACCGCGAGATGGCAGTTAAGCAGCTCCTTGACAATGCCGGAATCGAGTGCTACTTGCCTATGACACAAAAGGTCAAACTCAGTAACGGCCGCAAAGTGAGGGTGAGTGTGCCACTGGTGAGCAGCCTCATCTTTGTCAAATGCGTCAAGGAACGCCTGCAGCGATTCAAGGCGCGTGTGCCGCATCTGCAGTACATAACTCAGCGGCGTGAGGGCAAAAACGAGCCGATTGTTGTGCCCGTGAGACAGATGGATGAGTTCATCGCAGTGACGCAGAGCGAGAGCTCTAGATTACTGTTCTATCGCCCTGATGAGGTTGACTTGGGGCGCGGCACGCTTGTCAGAATTCACGGAGGAGCGTTTGACGGTGTGACAGGAGCATTCATCAAACTCAGCGGAAAACGTAACAAGCGTGTCGTCATCGAGGTGCAAGGTGTCATTGCTGTGGCGCTAGAGTGCTCTGACGCCAATTTTGTTGAGGTATTATGAATTTGACAATTTTTTTGGTTTTGATTGCCGTGTCGGCCCTGGCATTTGTGGTCGAATGGCTTGTCATCAAGGCCGCCTATAAATTGAAACTGTTTGATACGCCCAATGTGCGCAAGATTCATCATCAGCGCATTCCGCGTTTGGGTGGCCTCATCATTGTGCCCATCCTGTTGCTGGGCATGTTTCTCTTCTACAGCCTTGACGAAGCTGCTACTTTGGCCTTGTTCAAGGGAAATGAGACCGCTCTGGTCGGCATGCTGATGGCCACGGGGGTGGTCTATATCTTCGGCTTCTTTGACGATTTGGTCAACATCCGCTACCGCAATAAGTTTGTTGCACAGATTTTTTCGGGAGTGGCCATGTGTCTCAGCGGGTTGATGATCAGCTCGTTCTCTGGGTTCCTGGGAGTGAACTCATTGCCGATTGCATTAGCGTGGCTGGCTACTATATTTGCCACAATCTATATCTCAAATGCCATCAATTTCATTGACGGCATCGACGGGCTGGCTGGCAGCTTGGCCATCATTGCATTGGCCTACTATGCTGTGATTTTCCACATGACGGGGTTCAAGGGGTTTGTCATGGTGTGCATCCTCATTGCGTGTGCTGTGGTGCCCTTGTTGATTTTTAACCTATTTGGCGCCGTCAAGAATCACACTAAGGTGTTTATGGGCGACGCTGGGTCACTCAGTTTGGGCATCTTGCTCTGTGGCATGGGGGTCTTTGTAGTGCAGCGTGTCTCGTTTGGTGATGCAACATCTGGCAGCTTTGCGCTGGCTGTAGCACCACTGATGTTGCCCTGTTTTGACGTGGTGCGGGTCGTTATTGTGCGGCGCATCAATGGCAGGAATGTGTTTGAGGCCGACAAAAGCCACATACATCACAAGTTTTTAGCTATGGGAATGACTCAACATCAGACCCTGCTATGTCTGATAGGCGTTGACCTGGTCATGGTCCTGTCGACCGTATGGCTGTCAACAGTGCTGGACGTTAATCTTGTCATCCTGGTCGAAGTCCTGCTGTTTGTGGGGCTCGTTCAGCTTATCAACCGAAAATTAAAACAAAAACAGATATGAAAACAAACAGAGTATTATTTAATTTGGCAATGTTCATGATGCTGATTGTGACATCATGTACTCCTCCAAAACTGGGATATTTCCAGAATGTGGATACAAGCCAAACCTATGACATTAGGTCTCAGGAGTATATTAAGATTCAGCCGGGTGACAAATTATCTATTTTGGTCAGTAGCAAAGACCCGCAACTGTCCTACTTGTTCAATCTGCCTGTGGTGGGCAGGTTTCAGTCATCCTCGGCTGAAGCGGCACTGTCTACATCTCAGGTCACCAGTTACACCGTCAACCCCGATGGAACTATCTTTTTCCCAGTGCTTGGCACTGTCAAGGTTTCTGGCATGACACGCTACGAGATCACAACCATGATTCGGGAAAAACTGGTGTCGAGCGAGTTGCTCAAGGATGCAGTGGTGACTGTCAGTTTCCTGGATCTCTACTATGAGGTGATGGGTGAGGTGAAGAATCCTGGTAGATATGCTATCGATCACGACCAGGTGACTATTCTTGATGCCATCGGCCGATCGGGCGACCTAACTATTTTCGGCAAGCGCGACAACGTGCTCGTGGCAAGGGAGGAGAATGGCATGCAGAAGTTCTACCGCATCGATCTGACCAATTCTGAGAGCCTCTATAACTCGCCTGCATTCCATCTTAAACAGAATGATATCATCTATGTCGAGCCCAACTCCAAGAAGGCACGTGAGTCTATCGACAATGGTAATGCCTTTATCCAACCCAGTTTCTGGATTTCGGCTATTTCGCTCGCAGCTTCGTTAGCTGTCCTTATCTTTAAATAACAGTTACTATGGAAGATAGCAATTATTATGGTGGCGCACAGTCACAACCACAGAACGACTTTGTCAAACTAAAAGAATGGCTCCAGTATTGTTGCTATAAGTGGCACTGGTTTGTCATATCACTGGGCATCGCCATCACACTGGCATTTGCATATATTGTCACACAGCAGCCACAGTATATCCGAAAGGCACAAGTTCTGGTCAAACAGGATAACCCAACATCGCTGTCCAATGACTTCAGTGCGTTATCGTTCGGTATCACGGGTGGGAGGACGAATCTGTATAACGAGATGCTCACCTTCGACTCGCCGACGTATATGCGCGATGTGGTAAAGCGTCTTAATTTGGATATGAACTATAGCCAAAAAGGACGTTTCCATGACAAGGTGCTATATGGCAAGTCGTTGCCCATCAAGGTGGCGTTGCAAGACGTTGGAGAGGAAGATTTTGCCAATCTCACAGTTGACTTTGAGAAACCTGACAAGGTCATTCTGAGCAACTTCAAGAATGCAAACATTGAGGACATAGATGAGAAGAAGGTTCAAGGCAAACTGGGGAGTGTAATTGAGACGCCTGTTGGAAGGGTCATGGTGACACTGTCGGGACAATGCCCACTCAAGTTCCCGCAAGATCAGATACAGGTCAAACGCAAGTCTATTGTAGATGCCACCGCACACTATTCGCAGAAACTGTCTGTTGACATTCCTGAACTGAAGGCATCGGTCATCGAGATGAAGATTGAGGACCAGTCGGCACAAAGGGCAGAGGACATACTGAGGACGCTATTTGATGTGTACAACCAGAAGTGGGTCGATGATATCAACGAGCAGGCTGTCAGCACATCAAAATTCATCGACGAGGAGCTGATGCAGATTGAGGCTGACCTGGGAAGCGTGGACAATGATATTTCGAACTTCAAGAGCAAAATCATGAGTCCCGACTTGGCTGCCACTGCTACTATTAGCCTGCAACGTGCCGAAGTGGCAGGGCAGGAACTGATGGGCTTGAGCAACCAACTGTTCATGGCTAAGTACATCCGCAAGCAATTGAGTGATGAGAGTAGCAAGTACAAGCTTTTGCCTGCCAATTCAGGCATCGACAATGCTTCGGTCGGAACGCAGATTGTAGCATATAACGATAAACTAGCACAACGCAATGCTTTGATTGCTAATAGTGGCGCAAACAATCCGCTGGTTGTCGAACTTGACCAGTCACTTGCTGCAACAAGGCAAGCCATCATTGCTTCGTTGGACAACGTGATTGCCACTTTGAGCAACCACATTGCCACTGTCAAGGGGGCACAATCTCAGTCAAAGGGAGAAATCGCATCTACTCCTTCGCAGGCCAAATATCTGCTGAGTGTTGAGCGTCAGCAGAAAGTTAAAGAGCAACTCTACATCTACCTGTTGCAGAAGAAAGAAGAGAACCAGTTGTCGAAGGCGTTCACTGCCTATAACACAAAGCTTTTGAATCCGCCGTCAGGTAGTAAGCATCCCAGCAAGCCTGTCAAGACTGCTGTTATGATTATTGCATTGACACTGGGACTTCTGTTCCCGCTGATGTTGGCATTCTTGATGGTCAATATGGACAATGTTGTCCATACTAGAAAAGATCTTGAATCTCTGTCCATTCCCTACGTCGGGGAGATTCCGCTCAGCTATAAACGGCATAGTGGCTTGCTGTCATTCCTCAACAAGCGGCAAGAAATTCGTCGAATTGTTGTCAAGGATAAGAGTGGTAATACGGTCAACGAGGCCTTCCGTGTCCTGCGCACCAACCTTGAGTTCATTTCTGGTAAGGATGAGGCCTGTAAGACTATGATGCTCACATCATCGTTTGCACACAGTGGCAAAACTTTCATTTCGGCCAACTTGGGTATGAGCTACGCTATCAAAGACAAGAAAGTGCTGCTCATCGATTTGGATATGCGCAAAGGATCGTTATCGACATTTGTTAACACACCATCGATTGGTGTCGCTGACTATTTGAGCGAAAACATCGACAGCATTGATGAGATTATTATCAAGGGGGCGTTGCATCACAATCTTGACGTCATTCCTGTCGGCACACAGCCGCCCAACCCCACCGAGTTGCTTTTCAGCGATAGGCTGGAGAAGCTGCTCGAGTCCATGCGTGAGCGTTACGACTTGATTTTGGTTGATTGCCCACCGCTGGATGTGGTTGCCGACTCTTCTATTATCAACAAATTCTGTAATATGACCATCTTTGTTGTCCGTTCTGGCATGTTTAACAAGGGTTTGCTGCCTGACCTGGAGAAACTATATCAGGATAAACGCTACAACAACATGGTTATGGTATTGAACGGGACATACAAAGACCGTCCAGGCTATGGCTCTTATGGCTACGGCTATGGTTATGGCTATGGCTACGGCTATTATTCAAAGAAGTAATTTGACACAAAGCACTATATGAAAGCATGTTTTATGGGCTTGGGCTATATTGGCCTGCCCACTGCGATTATCGCTGCTGACAACGGCATTGAGGTCTATGGTGTCGATATCAACCCTGATGTCGTGGCAAAGACCAATGCCAAAGAGCTGCACTTTGTCGAACCTGGCTTGCAACAGATGCTAGCCAAGGTTGTTGAGGCGGGAACATTACGGGCTAGTGTTACACCTGTTGCCTGTGATGCCTATTTTGTGGTCGTGCCCACGCCCTTCAAGGGAAACCATGAGCCCGACATCTCCTATGTTGAGGCTGCTACTCGCACCATTATCCCGCTGCTCAAGGCTGATGACCTTTTTGTCATCGAGTCGACCTCGCCTGTGGGAACGACTGAAAAGATGGCTGACATCATCTTCGGTGAGCGTCCCGAGCTGAAGGGGAAGCTGCACATCGCATATTGCCCCGAACGAGTGCTGCCTGGTAACGTCATCTATGAACTGGTCCACAACGACCGTGTCATCGGAGGCATGACCGAGGCTGCTACCGACCGGGCTATTGAGTTTTACGCACACTTTGTCAAAGGAAACTTTCATCGCACCAACTCGCGCACTGCCGAGATGTGCAAGCTCACCGAGAACTCGAGTCGTGATGTGCAGATTGCCTTTGCCAACGAGTTGTCCATCATCTGCGAGAAGGCTGGCATCAATGTGTGGCACCTTATCGAACTAGCAAACAAGCACCCGCGCGTCAACATCTTGCAACCAGGATGTGGAGTGGGCGGGCACTGCATCGCTGTCGACCCATACTTCATCACTGCTGCCTATCCACAAGAGGCGCAAATCATCGCTAAGGCCAGAGAAATCAATAACTACAAGGCCAAGTGGTGTGCCGAACGGGTCAAGAATGCCATGCTCAAATTTGAGATTGACAACAAGCGCAAACCCAAGGTCGCTATGATGGGATTGGCATTCAAGCCCAACATCGACGACCTGCGCGAGTCGCCGGCCAAGCGTATCGTCACCGATGTCATGCAAGGCATGACCAATGCCGACATCATGGTGGTAGAGCCCAATATCAAGGAACACAAAGTTTTCAAGCTCACCGATTTTCAGACGGCCTATGACAAGGCCGACATTGTGGTCTTGCTCACAGCACACGACGAGTTCAAGACATTGCCCTGGAGTGACAACAAAGTGATTCTTGATTTTTGCGGTGTGTTCAGGAAATAGGTAATCGTTTTGCTTCTAAGCTTAGCAGTATATTCGACATTGGCAATGGGGCTGTTTGCGCTGGGATGGCATGTAGCCCGGCGCGAACAGCGTTCGTTGGCCCTAACTGGTCAAAAGCTACCATTCATGACTTGGGAGGTGGCCTTGTCGATTCTGCTCTTTGCTGCTGTTGCCGGTGCACGCTACCACACGGGGTACGACCATGCGATGTACTTGCACCAATATGTGTCGTACGAGAAGTATGGTTTTTTCACGCGCGACTTTGAGCCGCTTTTCATGTGGGTGACTCAGCTGATGGCTTCGGCTCACATTCATTACTTTTTTTACTTTGCATTGTGGGCTGCCATTGAGATAGCAGTGCTATATTATGCGTTGAATGACTACAAGCAACTCATTCCCTGGGTGGCGTCGTTTTTGGTGCTAAGCCCCATTTTCTTGCACTTGATGAACACAATGCGTCAGGGAGTCGTTGAGTGTGCGCTGCCATTGTTGCTGCTGCTATTGCGTGACAAAAAGTATCTTAAGTTCGCTGTGTTAGTGGTACTGCTTGCGATGATTCATTCGACTGCAGTGCTGTTGTTTGGATTGTGTTTACTGCGTATCGATGCAACAAGTCAGACGATGTTTCGCAACTGGTCTGTTGCTCTGTTCTTGATTGCGGTGGTTGTCGGGGCAATGCCTTTTTGGCTAGACTGGTTCAGTCGATTAGCACAAAAGTTATTATCTGGGTCGATGATACATTATGGCACGGAACTCAGCATTAACGACCATCACTTTGCTGCATCATTTGGGCCCGTCAGATTGCTAACATTGAGCTGTCAATTGATGGTTCTATGGCTATCGAATCAGACATTGAATTTTTTCAAAGACAATAGACTGATGCGACTATTGGCACTGGCTGCAGCTATATATGTTATCGGGACAGCTTTAATGTGCAATACGACGAATTTTTATCAGCGACCGCTAGAACTCTTTATCGTTTGTTTTGTGGTGCTGACAGCCGCTACAACTTATTTTTTGTTGATAACCGGTAAGAAAATATTGGCTGCCATTTTGATTGCACTCTGTGTGTCACCGCTTGTGGTCACGCTGGTTAAGGCCAATTTCTATCCCAATGCATCTAATCTACCCACACTATATCATTTCTTTTTTGCTCATAATTGATTGAATGAAACCTAAAGTGTCAATCGTAGTGCCTCTCTATAATGTGGAGGATTACATTGAGAGATGTGCACGGTCTTTGTTCAGGCAGACTTTCACCGATGTTGAATATATTTTTGTCGATGATAGCTGCCAGGATAAGACTATGGATTTGCTCAAGGGGGTCATTAGTGATTTGAATGTTCAACAGAAAGTGAAGATCTGCTCCCATGAGCAGAACGAAGGGCTAGCGGCTGCTAGGTTAGATGGATTGTTGATGGCCACAGGGAAGTATGTGTTGCAGGTAGATAGCGACGATTATGTCGAAATGGATTATGTCGAGCAGCTGGTTAACGAGGCAGAACGGACCTGCAGTGACATCGTAATTTGTGATTACTATCAGGACTATGGCGACAGAAAAACGATATGTCATGTCAATCCGCCGGCGGAGGTCAATAAGTGCCAAGAACTGCTGATGTCGGGACAAATGCACAATGCTGTATGGAACAAATTGATCAGGAGATCTCTTTATGTAGACAATGGCATAAAACCCATTCCTGGTTTCAATATCTTTGAAGACAAGATTGCGATGTTTCAGTTGTTCTACTTTGCCAAACGAGTTTCTTATGTCAATAAGCCGCTATATTATTACAACCGCACCAATTGCAATTCTATCACATCTCAGGATAAATCTAAATTGATTCAGCCTGCCATCGGAGTTATCAGACTTTTGCAGTCATTTTATAGTGATAAAGTGGTTGATGAGAATGTTAGCCGTGCGATAGTCTATTTCAAGATTAGCATCATGGGACTAATTCTGTTGTATGGCACAAAGGAGCAGTTGGAAGCTAATAGACAGCTGTTTGGGAATCCAACCGTGCAACAAGTTATGTCACAACCAGTGGTCCCGTTTTATTATAAGTGGGCTGTAATAGCATACATTGCTAAAGTGCCGTTATTGTTCAAACCAATCAAAATGACATTGCGCTTGCTCAATCATTTTCCCGCTTTGAAGCGCAAACTGGCATATTCTGCTTCACATCAATGAACAATTCTGTAAATACTAGCTTATTCTTTTTGTTCTTGGCGATTCTTTATGTGATCTCGCCATTTGTCGCCTTTGTCATTGCATTGTTGTTCTTCAAGAGGGGAGTGTCGCAATTTTTCATGATAGCTTTCGCATTTTATTTTGGCTATCAAGTGGGACCTATTCTTGACCTTTTGAATCACTACAACAATTATCTGACTTTTGGTAATCGATCGCTGCCCGACCTGTTTACCGATCCTCTTGTCTTGATTAGTGGCCAGGAGCCTTATCATATCTTGTTCAAGTTTGCATTGGCTAGTATTGACGCCTCCGACAGGTTGTTCTCGGCTTTTGCAGCTGCGGTCTATGCTGTTGCGTTCTTGGTATTCTTTAGACAGCTAAAGCCCTTCTATATTGATCGCATGACGAAGATGCAGATGGCGGCGATGATATTAATGGTTGTCTCGATTGACTTCTATTGGTATGTGGGCTTGAGGTTCTGGACTGGAGCTTTCTTGATGTTGGCTGTCTATATGCGCTATGTGGTGAAAGGCCAAAAGACAATGCTTCTGTTACTGCCGATTGGCATTTTGTTCCATTATGTCCTGATTCTGCCTGTCGTATTGTTATACTTGACTTTGTTGCTTAAGAATAGGAACATGTTGTTGCTGATTCTGGTGGGTGTTAGCTATGTGTTTAAATATATAGAATACGGTTTCTTGAACTATGCAGGAAAGATACCCTTTGTCAATGCTGCTTTCCGTGACAAATTGCAGGCCGAAGCTACAGTGCGAGCACTCAAAGAACAGGCCAACTTCTTCAGAAATGATGGTAACTTTATCTATCAGCACCGAACCGACCTCATTTTCTTTTCGGTGGTACTCATTCTTCTGAATCTATTCTTTCGAAACAGAAACTTGCTCCGTTACTTCCCGCAATTGTTTGCGGCAGTATGCATTACCTTGATTGCAACTAATCTGGGCTATTCGGAGTATGTCTTTTACACCCGTATGTACAAGTTAGTCGCGCTGTTGATTTCACTGTACCTGTTCTTGTTGCTTTCAACACCAGAAATTAGGAAACTTCGTTTCAATATAGTGACCAATATGTTTTTGCTGGGAGTCGCTTTGTTCTCTCTGCTCATAAGCCTTGTTCAAATCAGGTCCAGTGTATTTAATATTGAGTTGTGGCTTGGCAATTACTTTGTTGAAGTGCCGATTTATGAGTATGCTACAAAGGTTAAATTCTAGCCTATGATGAAGCAGAAAGTTGTCTTGACTGGCCCTTGTCCCAGGAACATTGGAGGAATCAGTATGCACTTGAGCAGGCTGACGAGACTGCTCGATAACGAATGCCAATTTGACTTTGTCGATGAGGGGCATGTGCGCTATGACAATGTGTTCAATCTGCGCTCGTTTAACTTGGGCAGGTATCTTTCAATCATGCGCAAAGCTGATGTTGTACACATCAACAGTGGACATTTCTTGTTGCGCATGGTCAACATTATCGTAGCTAAGTTGCTCTTGCGCAAGCACACGGTCGTGACCATTCATCGAAATCCTGACGTAGAGCCGTGTCTGACTATCACAAGATGGCTGCTGAACAAGTGTGACCATGTTGTCATGGTCAATCAGGAAGGATACAACTTGATGACAAAGGGTATTGCCAATGCAAGATATGTTATGCAACCTGCCTTCTTGCCTCCAGTCATTGATGACGAACCTCAGTTGCCCTCGCCTGTTATAGAGTGGTTTAAAAAGGCACAAACATATTCAGGTCACTGCGTCTTGGTCTCTAACGCATGGAATTTGGTGATGCATAATGGTGAAGACTTGTATGGATTGGACTTATGTATCCAAGCTGCCATCAAGTTGCGTAAACTACATCAAGAGCCTAAGTTCTTCTTTGTCTTTGTTGTCGCTACTTGTACCGACCACATTGACATGCTCAATCGATACATTCAACAAGTCCAGGTCAATGGCCTCGAAGACCAGTTCTTGATTTGGACATCGCCCCTGTCATTTGTCAGATTGCTCTCCTATTCAGACATCATGTTGAGGACAACAAACACCGATGGTGATGCTATCTCGGTCAGAGAAGCATTGTATATGGGGAAGAAAGTGATAGCGTCGGATGTCGTGCAGAGGCCTCAAGGTGTGATGTTGTTTGAAAACCGTAATGCAGACAGCTTGGTTGATGCCATCGAACGATCGGATAAGCAACAACACTCGATTACTGCAGACGAACAATTGGATTACAAAAAGTTCTATTTGGAATTATATAAATCAGATAATGAAACAATTGACGCAAAAACTTCGTGATGGAGACATGTTGATTCAAGAGGTGCCTGTACCACAGCTCGATGCTGGAATGGTGATGGTAAGAAATCACTTCTCACTTATCAGTGCAGGAACAGAAGGGTCAACCGTCAAAGCAGCAAGAAAGAGTCTGTTGGGTAAGGCAAAAGAGAGGCCTCAGCAAGTCAAGCAAGTGCTTGAGGTCCTGAAAACTCAAGGGCCCATCCAGACTTATCGAGCTGTGATGAAAAAACTGGATGCTTACTCGCCATTAGGATACAGCTCGGCTGGTGTCGTTGTTGAGGTGGCCGATGACGTGACTGGCTTTAAGGTTGGTGACAAGGTGGCGTGTGCAGGAGCTGGTTATGCTAATCATGCCGAGGTCATCACTGTGCCACAGAACCTGTGCGTCAAACTTGCTGCTGACGCCGACTTGTCGTTGGCATGCTACAATACACTAGGAGCAATAGCATTGCAAGGAGTTCGCCAGGCCGACATGCGGTTAGGCGAGACGTGTGCTGTCATCGGACTAGGTCTGATTGGGCATTTGGTGTGCTTGTTGTTGAAATCATCAGGTGTCAACGTTATCGGTATTGATGTTAGTCAAGAGGCTGTTAATTTGGCTAGTCAGCATTGCGTCGACTTAGGATTGACAAGGTCAGCAGCAGGCATCGAAAACACAATCTTGCAATTTACAAGCGGAATCGGAGTGGATTGTGTCATAATAGCAGCTGCGACCTCTAGTCTAGACCCGGTCAACTTTGCAGGCGCTATTTGCAGGCGCAAGGGGAAGGTCGTGGTCCTGGGCGCAGTGCCAACGGGTTTTGATAGGGATCCTTTTTATTATAAAAAGGAGTTGGAACTCAAGATGTCTTGCTCTTATGGGCCCGGTAGGTATGATCTCAACTATGAGGAAAAGGGCATTGATTATCCTGTTGACTATGTGCGTTGGACCGAGAAGCGAAATATGGAAGCATTCCAGCATTTGATCCACACACGAGCCATTGATCTGAGTTATCTGACTACACATCGGTTCCACTTCGATGACGCTTGCAAGGCCTATGACCTAGTGGTCAATCACACAGAACCCTATAAAGGGATAGTCCTAGAATATGATGTGGACAGAGCAATTGAAAAAGATGCAAGTATTTGTGTAAGAGAGTCTAATGCAAACAGTGTCGACACGCCTGCAGTTGCATTTATCGGCGCTGGTAGTTATGCGCAAGGCAACTTGCTGCCCAATCTGCCTGACGATATACGCCGCGTGGGGGTGATGACTAACTCAGGCACTACAGCAAAACGCGTTTCTGAAAAATTTGGCTTCGAGTTCTGTACTTCTAGTGCAGATGACATTTTCCAAAACAATGATATCAATACTGTTTTCATTGCCACAAGGCATGATTCGCATGCCAGATATGTCAAGGAGGCCATTAAGGTACACAAGCACGTCTATGTTGAAAAACCACTATGTCTGTCACTTGAACAATTGTTGGAAATAAAAGACTTGCTTGACACTGCTGGTGACGTCTCTTTGATGGTTGGTTTTAACAGAAGATTCTCCCCTCTATCGACCTGGGTAAAAAAACAACTGCCGCAAGGACCGAAATCAATGATATATCGAGTCAATGCAGGTGCTATACCCAAGGCGCACTGGATACAAGATGCGAGCATTGGAGGCGGAAGAATCATTGGAGAGGCGTGCCACTTTATCGATTTGATGGCGTGGATGTGCGATAGCTGTCCTGTCAAGGTGACGGCATCGGCACTCGATGACAAGCAGAATCTTAATGACACAGTCAACATTATGATTGACTTTGCCGATGGCTCAAAGGGAGTTCTGGCTTATTATGCCAATGGGTCGAAGGCTCTCAGCAAAGAGTACTTTGAGGTCTTTTCAGGTGGCGCAACTGCCGTCATTGATGATTACAGGAAGGCTTTGTTCTATGGCAAGCGTGAGTCTCACATGAAACTTTCAGTCCAGAACAAGGGCCAAAAAGAGATGATGAAGCAGTACTTCGATGCGCTCAAGAACAAGATGCAGCTCATCACAATGCATCAACTGTTTACCGTCACTCTAGCTACTTTTGGGGCAATCAAGTCATTGCAGAACGATGGCATGCCTGTTAGAATTAGTTCGTTGCAAACACTTTGATTGCCGATTAAGATGATGACCAAATTGTCAAGATGGATTGTTAAGGCATCTCTTGTGCCATCATATATGTACGACCAGTTTTTGGCCTTCTTCTACAGGCGAGCTATGAAGCATTGTGGCAAGCACGTCTATCTCAGGCCCAGCAGCTGCAACATCAAAGGCATACAGAACCTGTCGGTGGGAGATTATACATCCATACCAAAAGACAGTACACTGTTTTGCTCTAAAGCCGAACTCACAATTGGGAAAAAGGTCGTAATAGGCCCTCGACCTACTATTATTACCGGTGATCATCGGACTGATTTAAAAGGGATTTATATCATGGACTCGGTCGAAAAGCTGCCAGAGAACGATGCTCCTGTGATTATTGAGGACGATGTCTGGCTAGGATGTAATGTGACAATATTAAAAGGTGTCACTATTGGACGGGGGTCGGTCGTGGCTGCAGGAGCAGTTGTCACCAAGAGTTGTGAGCCCTATAGCTTGATAGCTGGTGTGCCGGCGAGAGTAATTAAGAAGAGGTTCTCAGCCGAAGTAATTGTTGAACACGAACGGATGTTGAATGCTAACTCAAATGGATGACACATTTGAGTCAAATGATTTTATCAGATTGACCGTTGACTAGCAATGCAAGATGCAATAGAAGGTTTGAAGAAGCAAGGTAGCATGGAGGCTATTGATGCTTTCGCATCGCTTCGCAACTATTGTGAGGCGCAGGGTTTTAAAGGCTGGGACCCCTACGATGGCTTGAATTCCAAGGTGTTCCAGGCAATGCCATTTGCCGCAAAGTCGGCCATTTTGCGCTTGATTGTAATTCAGGGGTTCAAGCGTTCGCCCATTAATCTCAGAACGATAGCTTGCGTGCCTAAGGAGTATAACGCCAAGGGAGTTGCACTGCTCCTCTCGGCTTATGCCAACTTGTGCCAAATTCTGACCAGACATCCCGAATTGCAGAGCCAGTTGGGCGAATTAGCAACGGCAAAAGCCAAATGCGACGAGTTGTCACATTTGCTGATTTCGTTGCAGTCACCTGGGGATTACCATGGCGCATGCTGGGGCTACAACTTCGACTGGCAGGCACGTCGGGCATTCTTGTTTCCGAAGCATACGCCAACGGTGGTGGCTACCACCTTTGCGGCTACGGCTCTGATGAGTGCCAACAACGTAACAGGCAATCAGCATTATTTAGATGTGGCGTTGTCGTCGGCAGAATTTGTGATGAATGACTTGCACCGTACACCATATGCCGATGGCTTCTTGTTCTCTTACAGCCCGTTGAAAGGAAATGACACGGTGTTTAATGCGTCGCTGCTTGGTAGTAAATTGCTTGCCATGTGCTATCGGTATACTGGCAATGAGGCTTATTCAGAGGCCGCTCGGGCTTCGGTGGCGGCTTGTTGTGCGGGCCAACGAGAGGATGGTGCTTGGGTCTATGGCATGTTGCCGGTGCAGTCGTGGGTCGATAGTTTCCATACGGGGTATAACCTTGAGGCATTGCATCTCTATGAAAAAAATACAGGAGACAAGCAATTCCATGAGTTTGTACAGCGAGGGTTTGACTACTATGTCAGTCACTTCTTTGAGGCAGACGGGTGTCCTAAGTACTACGATAATAAAAAGTATCCCATTGACATCCATTGTCCGGCACAGCTGTTTGTCACTTTGTCGACGTTGGGTCGCTTTAAAGAGCACAGTGATTTAGCACATCGTGTGCTCGATTGGACCAACAAGAACATGAGAGACTCTAAGCATGGGTATTATTATTATCAGTTGAAGCCACATCTCAGTTCCAAAATTTCATACATGCGGTGGAGCAATGCCTATATGCTCTACGCATTGTCTCACTTCCTGTTCAATTGCTGAGCCATTGTTGATGGAATGATATCGATATCAAGAATGCCAGTCTGTGCATAAAACAGCAGACTGGCATTCTTTTTTTCAAAGAGGTTTTCTCATCGGCCTCTGTATTTTGCCACAAGAGCTGATAATTTCTCGCGGACGGGTTTGGGTGAATAAAGCACCATGATAACTGTTGCAACACACATGAACAAAGCGTCAATCCACCATTGCCGTGAATACACAAAGACAAACTGCCCTGCAATAACGACAGCTAGCACAAGCACTGATGTCATTGACACATTGACCTTAAAGTAGCGTTGCGACGTCTCGGTCCAGCGGTAAGCAATCAATACGATATAAGACAACAGTGATGCAACAATGGTGCCTGTGATGCCATAAATAGGAATCAGCGTGATGTTGAGCGCAATGTTGATGATGGTTGCAACTAGTACTGACCAGAAAATTCTAAGGGTCTCTCGAGAACATTGATAGCCTAACTCGAAATAGGATGAAATAGCATATAAGGTAGAAACACAGCCTAGTGAGTAGATGTATATCGAGTTGCTCTGGTAATTTGCGCCCACAAGCCAGCCATAATTCCACTTGACAAAAAATGAATAGATGATGAGAAGTAAGCCGAGTGCAGAGACATAACTGTTGAAAATGAGCGAAAAGAACTTGTTCTTGTCAGCACTTTGATATTGCAACAATGCTGTTTCTTGCCAGGTCTGGTAGAAAATGATTGAGAGTGAGTAAATGACACCTGAGAACTTGGAGACGACACCAAAGGTGCCAGTTGCCTCAAGACCGCAGTAATATTTAATAAAGAATCGGTTGCTGCTGCTAATTATCCACCAGCCCATGGCGGTTGGGAGCAAAGGTAAGGAGTAGAATAAGATGCGTTTGCCTAGTCTCCAATCTATTTTTCTCCAGTTGAGCCGGCTGATAACAAACCTAGTGCGGACCTCGATAAGTATCATTGCGGCCCAGCGGCCAAAGATGTTTGACAAGATGATACCATTGACACGCATGTCAAGCAAGGCCACAAACAGTACGCTGAAAACACCAATTGCAAACGTCCCTAGCAAACCATTAGCAACAAATAGCTTGTTGTTGCCCAGACCGCGCACCGATTGAGCATACACCTCATAGATGGCCATCGTGACTAACAGACTCGTCGTCTGCCACAGATATGCAATATCAGAAACAGAGAAGACACAGAGGCTGATAATTAGAACGATGGATAGGTTGATGCCAAGCTGCCGATATACATAATTAAGGACATTCTCCCTCGTTTTTTCAGAGCTCTCACCTAAGAGAAATCTGAACACGCCATCACGGAGTTGGGTCGATGCTGCAGGGGTTGCTATCATGCAGAAGGTCAAGCACAACTCCCAATACCCATATTCTGCCGGATCTTTGACAAAATAGGTGTAGAGTGGAACTAGCAGAAATGTAATCAATTTGACACCTAAGATGCCAATAGAATAGACGCCAAAGTCTTTCAGGAACTTTCCGCCTCGACTTTGGTGAGTTGTGCTTTCTATATTTTCAATATCATTTGTCACTATGTCCAACTTATACTTGCGTTTATGTATATCTTTTTTTAAAAGCACAAAATTACTTCTTAATTGTCATTATAGAATCGAACTGTTTGTTAATGATTGTGAAGACAGGGCTTTTGGGCACTAACAGTGCCATCTGTAAAACTTGAGAATGGCGTGAACAATTCAAAGTCTCAGTCTTTGGATTGATAGCCTACGCTCTCAAACGATGCGCCGATGATGTAACAACGCACAGTTCCAATATTTCCTCGATTGTTGTATTTCTTCATTATTCTGTTATCTGTCTCTATTGTTCTCTTAAAAGTGATTCATTCTCTTCTTCTGAAGAGATTTTGAGCATTATCTGTTAATTTTGCTGAATCTTTTGGCATGATGTTTGTAAGTTGGCAATAAAGTAGTAATTTTGTTTGAAATAACCTGATAGATATGCTCAATCGTTTAGTAACATGTTTGATATTATCCTGCTTTGCGTTGGCAGGATGTGCTGTGCAGAGCAATGTGAGTCGGTTCGATCAACCGGGCAAAACTTATGTCATTACTTCCACACTAACAGGGCGTGTGGCACCGGCGCAGTCTGTCACATTGGTCTTTAAAGGCGAAGGCAAGTGCAAGGGAGCACAGATTGTAGGCAACAAAACACGCATCGTTGCACAGACGCATAATGCTATCTTTGACAATTGCACGTTCAGAGGTACATTTTGCAATTCGACTTTAGTCGCTACTAATTTCGGGTGCAGTGACAACATGGAGAAGAAAGCATTCAAGTGGAGTTTTGGTGACGGGCCAGGTAAAACAACCGCCAATACCTATAAATATGTACCCTCCAATTCGGTCAACAACAAGAAGGCACTTGACATGATTGCACAATTCTGTTCAGGGAGTACGGATGTTTCCATAGAGTTTAATGGGAAGTTTTATACGCCGGTTGCTGATTATGATGGAACTAGGGGGACTAATGTGATGACCATCAGGAATGCATCGGGGTTAAGATTGTCAGGAGGCACACTGGTGCAAGGACTGGTTTTCTTTAATAGTGAGGATGTGACCATCAAATCGATGAGTTTCGTAGGTCAGCATACTGTGCATGATTTCCCCATTGTATATGCCAGCGAGTCTGATAACTTTGCTAAAATTGATGCCAGGCTTAGCACAAAGAATTGTTATAATATTGTGGCCAACCAGTTTGCGGCATGTGGACTAGCCCCAGAAGGAATCTTTATTAAAGTCGACCAGGGGGGAGAATCGCGCAATTTCTTAATCGAGGATTGCAACTTTGAGATGCGAGCCAATGGAGTGATTACTGGCAGCAAAGGGAGGACTAGCAATGTGCATCACATTACCGTCATGAATTGTAAGTTTTCGCACATCTATTTTCAGCCTGTAGGATTCCATGGATCATACAATGTCGTTGATGGCATCGAAGCTGAATATGCCATGCAGGGGTTTGACCTTTCATCGGGGACTAATAACTCGGTTGTGCGCAATTCCTCTTTCAAATCATGCGCCTTAGGACCCAAGCAAGAAACCATTGTCACCAAGGCTCATGGACACTATGACAATTATGCCAATAGGGCTGAGAATTGCTATTATCAGATAAATGAGAAATTTAGAACCATTGGCATCAAGCGCCAGATTTTTTATGCCAGTGAGGGAAAGCCTGGTGATACGTTCCAGATGACCAACATGACCTTTGATGTTGATGTAACCAGTCCTATCGAGGGTATTGAATGTAGGGCGTATGGGCTTAAAATCACCAACTTGAAACTCAACTTGAACTTACGCGGAGGTCATACCATGAGTTTCCTGTTCTCGCCCAATGGCGCTTCGGCCTACGTGCCTAACATCGTCATTGATGGTGCAAACATTGTGTGCAATGCCAGTCTGGATGCATTCGCCAAGTCAGCGACCGCCAAATTGAATATGCAGATCAACAACCTTGTTTTGCAGGGGAACGGCAAGATTGAGGATGTCGCATTTAGAGGCCTCAACACTTTGTCTGTATCTAACAGCCAGTTCTTGCTGCCCAGCAACTACTTCACACAATTGACCCCCAATGTCACCATTGTCGGGTCAAATGTTAATGATGTGAAGCGCATAGCTTTCTATCCGTCCAACAAGGGCGCTGAAAACTACACGTTTGATGTGCGCAATTCAAGAATCAATGCTGGAACTGCTGTTTTCTGGGCAGCCAATTGCAACAAGTTTGTTCTCAAGGCTTCGGGCAACACGTTGCGTACAGGAACTGTGCTAACATTTGATAAGAATGTCAGTCAGAGCGACATCAATGTCACTGGCAATGATATTGAAGTGCGTGGACAAGCCGCCTTTAAAGGTATTAGGAATGCACCAACGAGCAGAAGTGTGTCGAAGATAGAGACTAACACTATTAAACTGCCTAGGTCAGCTGTCGTTTTTGACGCACAGTCATCAACTTTCAAAGCATCAATTGTTGCTGCCAGAAATTCAATAAGATAGGTTTACTTGAACTATCTTGAATAACATTTTAACTTTTCACCGTCTGGTGCATCTAAATAGTGTTGGGTGACCAGGCGGTTATTGTTTTGGCCGCACAACATGGTGACTAACGCTTAACGAACTGATATGATGAGACATTTTACACGCAAACTTTTGATGATTGTCGGGTTGGCAGCAATGTCGATAATTGCCAATGCGCAGACCTGTGAGCCGGGGGGCAGTTGTGGTGGTGATGCCGTCGAGTCGGTCTTTGATGTGGTCTCACCCGTCGGACAGTCGTCGGTCGAGATGATTGAGATGGCACCAAGACTTGAAGACCTTGAAGGGAAAACCATTGCACTGGTCGGTGGCTCGTTCATGGCTAGTGTGACTCACGTCGAACTACGCAAGATCATCCTCGAGATGTTTCCCACATGCACTGTGTATGTCCTCAGCGAGGTGGGTTCGGCGGGACTGG
>DEKO01000203.1:15180-32186 GCA_002353885.1 Porphyromonadaceae bacterium UBA2720 | reverse complement strand
AAGCCGCAAGTCGAACGTTTTCAGCAAAAATTAATTGATTTGGGCGTCGATGCGGTCGTCTCGGGCAATGGTGGATGTGGCATCTGCACACCCAAGGAGACAGGATCGGCCATTGCGGCCGAGTATATTGGCATTCCGTCGGTCATGATTGCTGCACCAGGATTTGACACACAGGCCAAGACCACAGCCTACAACAATGGTGTGCCAGTCATGAGGGTGGCAGTCTATCCGGGGGCCTTTGCTGCCCACACCGAGGAACAACTCAAGCAGAATACACGCGATGTGCTGTGGCCGCAAATCTTCGATGCTTTGACTGCCGAGATTACCGAAGAGGAGATTGCCGAGAACCAGCAGTTTGAGAACACCGACCCGCAAGAGCCTGTCTTCAGCGGCACGCTCAACGAGGTCAACGAGTTCTACAACGACATGCTCTGGAGCGATGGCATGCCCATCATTCCGCCCACCATCGACCGTGTGCAGCAGTTCCTCCAGTTCACCGATGAGCGATGGAATCGCACCATAGCAGTCCTATCGCCGGCCTATCGCAAGACCACCATCTGGCAGGTGGCTGTCAATGGAGTCATGGCGGGATGCAAACCCGAGTACATGCCCATCCTCATTGCGCTCACCAAGGCCATGACCGATGCGCAGTTCCGGCGCACACTGGGCAGCACACATGCTTGGGTGCCTTTTTGCTGGGTCAACGGGCCAGTGGCGCGCCAGCTGGGCCTGGACCATGGGCAGGGACAGATCAACGAGGCGGCCAATATCGCCATAGGGCGCTTTCTCAACCTGGCTATGCTAAATTTAGCAGGATACTATGTCAAGCAAGACCGCATGGGCACATTTGGTTATCCGGTCTCGTGGTGTATGGCTGAGGACGACGAGGCCTGTCTCAGGGTAGGGTGGAACCCCTATCATGTGCGGCACGGATTTGACATCAATACCAGCACGGTCACGGCGGCATCGACACTGCTGTGGGGCAACAACATGCCGCCAGCCACCACCGATGGCGAGAAAATCATGCAACTCCTGGCATGGGACATCACCGAGCGATGCCAACTGGCATTGGGCAGTGGTGTGCAGTACACTCATCGCACCATACTCATGACCGAGGAGGTGGCCGCCAATCTGCAGAAGGTCTATGGCGATGTCAACAACCTTGAGGACAAACTCATACAGACGGCCCGCCGTCCACTCTACGAGCGCGCTTATGCCAATTACTATGCCAACCCTGGCAGCGCCATTGGTCCCGACCGTGTTTCGTTTGAGAACTATATGTCCCGCCTCCAAGACGAGGAGGATGCGCAGATGACACCCACACCCGAATGGTATGCCTGCGACGATGCGCAGATGATGACCATACCCACCATGGTCAAAGGTGAGACCGCATTCATCATCACTGGTGATGCCTCGCGCAACAAGATTCAGACCATGCCTGGTGGGGGACAGTCAACTGTAGCCATCGAACTGCCCGCTGCATGGGATCGACTCATGGAAGAAAAAGGATATCCTCCCCTGACCGATATGTACCTCGAGGCTCTTGGCGAAAACTCTGGCGATATCATCACCGAGGTCAGTAAAGTCAAGTCGGCATCTGGCACTGGGCCAGGCCGTGGCAACTCCAAGACTCGCTACTACAACCTCAAAGGCCAACGCAGCAGTCGGCCTTTCAATGGCGTCAACATTAGGGTCACGACACAGGGGGGACAAGTGACAGATGTCACCAAGTCTTATTCACCGAACTGATTGTAATCGGCAGTGTCACGATACAACAGGGCGGCAGTCACACACGATGACTGCCGTCCTGTGTTTAAATCTGGCTTAAACTCACAAGAGTTTTGCCGGGTGGTAGTTAACAAAGCTGTCGATCACTTCGTCGGCAAAATCTAGGATGGCCTCGCGTGGCAAGGTGGTTGCCAGCCCCACAACGTGAGCGCCTGCTGCTCGACCAGCTGCCAAGCCTTTGAGCGAGTCCTCAAACACTACACAGTGGTCTATATCGACATGAATCACTTGTGCCCCAAGCAAGAAACACTCGGGGTTGGGCTTGGCCTTCGACACCATGTCGCCGGTGATGATGCCGTCAAAGTGGCTTTTGAAGTCGGGATGTTGACGATAGAGCGCTTCCATCTTGGCATTGTCGCTGCTGGTTACCAAGCATGTGGGAATGCCAGATGACTGGAGGTGTCTCACAAATTCAAGCGCTCCGTCAAAGAACCTGAAAGGCATGTCTCGCTGAAAGTTATTGAGCATTTCGGTGACACGATGGCGGATGTCATCGTTGGGGTAGTGGTCATGTAGAATCTCAAAGAGATTTGACCCCTTGATCACGCTCGAGAAATTAGGAATGTGGGTGGGATATTTCGCCTCAACGGCGTCCCAAAAATTGCTGTAAATGCCTTCAGAGTCAAGTAAGACCCCATCCAGGTCAAATAGTGCGCCTGTTTTTTGCTTCATTGTGTATGAGTTCTTTGTTTCAAAATGCAAAGGTAATGATTAGTTTGCAATCCCGAGAGATTTTGGACAACAAAGTTCGTTAGGCTGCTCAGTCAACTGCAAAATATGCGCCCGACTGTTTGAGATCGTAATACTGCAAGTGCAATTCGCGGCAGGCTGCAAGATGCTTGGCATGAAGGTCGGCAGGCAAGTCGCCCGACAGGATGACAAGCCGACTGTGGCAATGCGCAACCACGTCAGACAGTTGACCATGGAAGCGTTTGGTGACAATCAATAGGTCAATCGACCCGATGCGTTCGGCCTGTTCAAACCATTGCTTGTTCATTCCTTTGCCGGCCACAAGCACCCGACGGCTTTGAACAAAAGCAAACGGGCTGCGCACCAGCGAATGTTGGCCTCTCACACTGTCGATGACCCAACTCAGTGTGTCTGAACCCAAATGGGCCAGCAGGCGGCGATGGGTCTGTTCGAAAAGCATCGGGTCGGCTGTGCGGTTGTCTGGCAGCCAGGCATAGGTGTGGTTACTGTCACACCACAGGATAGGGGTGGAGTAGTAGTCGTTCAGCACCAACAAGCAGCGGCTGGGGCTACTTACCCTGAGCCACAACAACTGGCCTGTCATGGCTACAAACCATGCTAGTGCTATCACCAGCCAGCGACCGCGATGGGTCAAAAGCCATACTACGAAACATGCTAGTGACACATAGAACAGAATGACGCTGGCTCCTGTCACATACACACCACTGATGTGGCTGCCAGGAATGTTCGAGACCAGGGTTGACACTTGGTTCATATAGCCATAGATACCTTCAATGCAATAGTTTAGAGGCGTCCACTCGAGGCCGATGCCAGCCAAGAACAGAAAGATAACACCAAGCAGCATCAGCACAGGCATCACTGGCAAGATGAACACATTTGACAGCACCGAAAGCAGCGATATCTGGCTAAAATAATAGGCGCAGAGCATGATGGTGGCTGCCATGGCGATGAGAGAGGTGCACAACAGCTGCCAAAATTTGCCTAGCAATCGGTCTTTCACCACGAGCGATAACTTGGGCTGAAGCCCCACAATGGCAGCAACAGTGATATAGCTTAGCTGAAAACCGGCCTGAAAGATGGCAGTGGGCCAGATGCACAGTGTGAGCAGTGCTGAGATGCACATCGCATTCAGTACTACCGACTTGCGGTATAGTACTATGGCCACAAGTGTGAAGCCTATCATGATGGTGGCACGCACCACCGATGGGGATAACCCCGTGAGCAACGCAAAGGCTGCCAGTACGGCAAGGGTAACGACTAGCCGAAGCTTCTTCAGTCGCAGATAGTCGAGAGGAAAAAGCAGGAACCATATCAGACTCGTGATAAGTCCCACGTGCAGTCCACTTAGGGCCAGGATATGTGCGATGCCGGCAGTCGAAAACCGCTCGCGCACACTTGAGTCCATCTGGCGGTTATTGCCCAGCAACAAGGCTATCATCAGGTCCTGCGACGATGGCGATAGGGTGGTCTGAAGCACTCGAGCAATCAGATGTCGGCGCAATAATGCAGCTTGCGACAATAGGGTCGTGCGATGGCCGATGCGGCTGATTTGCTCGATGGGCAGGTGCTGGCTGTAGAGGATGCCGCGTTGCCACAGGTGGTTTTGCCGGTCGAACTCGTCGGGATTGCCCAAATTACTGATGGGTGACAGGTTGCAGCCAAAGGTTATCACATCGCCCTCGTGCAAATCATAGTTGCATCCACGAGTTGTGAGCAAGATATGTCGTGGCGGCACGGGCTGACCGCCAAGTTCTGTGGCCTTCACATGCAACCGCATCCCGAAGTCATAGAGCTCGATCTCATCCACCACGCCACATGCTTGATGGCCATTGACGGAGACAAGGTCTATAGTGCGGGGACGGGAAAGCTCCATGGCCAGCGCACCAGCCGACAGCGACAGGAGCATGATGGGAACTATCCACCACGACCGCAGCTTGTACTGCGTCAACGCATCGCGACAGCGTGTATACAATAGTGCATAGGCCATGATGCCCAGCAAGAAGGGAATGAGAACTATCGACCAACCGGGAAACCAAACACTGACGATGAGGCCAATGACAAATGGTACCAGTAGGCGCAGAGTGGGGATTGTTGACACGGCGAGGTGCTTTATACTAAGAATTCCATATCTCGAAGCTGGCAAATGCTTGAAGCAGCAACATTTCCAGCCCATTCTTCACTTGGGCACCTTGTTTACGGGCTTTGCGAAGAAACAGCGTCTCCTCTGGATTGTAAATCAGGTCATAGGCCACATGTTTCGAGGTCAAGAAACGGAACGGAAAATCGGGACATTCGTCAATCATGGGATATTTGCCTAGGGGAGTAGCCTGCACAATGAGCTTGTGAGATGTCACCATCTGTCGGGTCAGTTCGGGGTAGACTATGGTTTGAGCATTCTTGTGCCGTGACACTAGCTGAACTGAAATTCCCATACGCTCTAGGGCATGACGCACTGCCTTGGCAGCACCACCGGTGCCCAACACCAGCGCGTGGTCCATGCCATCGCGCAGCAGTGGAGGCATAGTCTGGCCGAAGCCGATGGTGTCGCTGTTATAACCACGTGTGCCCAACAACTCGCCATCAGCATTGCGAAGAAACTTGATGACATTGACTGCACCGATGGCACGGGCAGTGTCATCAAGCTCGTCGAGCAGTGGCATCACCACTTCCTTGTAAGGAGCTGTGACATTCAGGCCGCAAAGCAGGGGAGTGTTGGCGATGAGTTCTGGCAACTGGCCGATTTCGCTGAGCTCAAAGTTGACATACTGCGCATCGATGCCCTCTGACGAGAACTTGTTGTTGAAGTAGTCGATTGAGTAGGAATGGCTCAGCGGATAGCCTATCAGACCATATATTTTAGTGGTATGCGTCATTGTTGGGTAATTTCAATTAGGTTTCAAACTGCAAATTTAGAGAAAAAGGCCCAAAAAATCGAATTTTGGCACAAGTTTTTGGCCAAGTGCTTACTTTTTTGCTTTTTTTGTGACTTGTCATCGCCAACAATGTATTAACTTTGCACCCATGTTTGAGCTTTGCGCCGAGGCATGCAGTTGCTCGGCCAAGCGAAAGTAGTATCCTATGAAGTCTTTTTTTAACAAGAATGTGAAGATCGCACTCACTATCATCGTGAGTCTGGCACTGCTTTATTGGGGCATTGAATTCCTCAAGGGAGTCAATCTGTTTAAACCAGCCAACTTCTACTATGCCAAATTTGACAAGGTCGATGGCTTGATTGATGCAGCTCCCATCACGGTCAACGGTTTCCAAGTGGGACAGGTTAGAGAAATCAAGTATGACTATGCCACCAACAAGATTTCTGTCATGATGAGCATGAACCGAGATCTTAAGATTCCCGTGGGCTCATCGGTCTCTATCCAGTCTGGACTCATTGGCTCGGCTGGAATGGAACTGACGTTGGGTGACAATAAAGCTTATTATAAAGTCGGCGACGAAATCCCGTCGTTCGTCCCCCAAGGACTCATGGACAAGGTTACCAGCGAAGTCCTGCCAGGCGTGGGAGGAATCATTCCTAAGGTCGACTCCATCATGACATCGGTCAACGGCATTGTGGGCAATCCGGCTCTTGTGGCGGCCGTCATGAGGCTCGATGCCATCACGGCCGACTTGGCGCGCAGCAGCCAGCAGCTCAACACACTGCTCGCTTCGGTCAACAAGACCGTGCCAGGGGTGATGAACAATGTCAATGGCATCACTTCTAATCTCACAAGCACTACCAGCAACCTGGACGAGTTCTCGACAACGCTCAAGTCGATGCCGCTTGATAGCACCATGGCGCAGATCAACGCAACCATAGCTAACTTGAATGCGCTGTCCAAGCAGCTCAACAACCCCAACTCAAGTCTGGGTATGCTTATCAACGACAAGCAACTCTATACCAATGCTACACATGCAGTGGCATCACTCGACTCGCTACTCGAGGATGTCAAGAAGAACCCCAAGAGGTATATCAATCTGCATGTGTTCTAAAATGGTTTGACCGCAACCAAAAACGCTTATTTAGAATTCGTCTAAATAGGCGTTTTTCTTCTGAAAAAGTTTTTTGGGGTGATACCCTTTTCAAATGCCTATTTAATCAGACGCTTGCGGCATGGCTACAGAATTCGGTAGGACATCTTGGCTTGCTTTCAACTGCTTGTTTTTAAGCCTAATTTAGGCATTTGTCACACTAATCATCATGACCTAAAAGACCAATGCTGTTAAGTCGCTGTTTTTCAAATATCTTACAATTTGTTTGAAAAAACAAAATTTTTCTGACACTTTTTTTCAACAAAATTTGACCTAATTTTGTACTGCAAAAAGCCCCTCGACTATGAGGGGTTTGTTCACTGGACAACATTATTATATATAATGGGTCGCACAAGAGCTGGTGATGTTCTTTAGCGCCCGACCGACTTACCGAGATATGAACGACAATGTGACTCAAATGTGGAGCAAGTGCTTGGATATCATCCGAGACAACATCCTACCCGAGCAGTTCGCTGCTTGGTTCGAGCCCATTGTACCCGTTTCGTTCAACGACAATACGCTCACCTTGCGTGTGCCGTCGCAGTATTTCGTCGAGATGCTTGAGGAGAATTATTGCTCGCTATTGCTTCACACCTTCAACCGTGTCTTTGGGCAGCGAATCAAGTTGGCCTATGCCGTTAAGGTCGCCAAAGAAGTGGAACTAACCATGGCCGAGAGCGGTGAGAGTGCCAAGCTCAAGACAGCGGCTAAGATTGTCCCGCAGGCACTGAGCAACCCCTTCCAGCAGGAGCAGCTTGAAGACATCGACCCTCAACTCAATCCGCGCTATACCTTCGAGAACTACTGTTGCAGCACAAGCAACAAGCTTGCGGTCACTGTGGGCATGGCGATAGCCGACCACCCCGAGGTTAAGACCTATAACCCGATGTTTATCTTCGGGTCGACTGGCGTGGGGAAGACACATCTCATCCAGGCCATCGGCATTCGCATCAAGGAACAGAATCCCCGAGCACGTGTACTCTATGTCTCGGCAAGAGTTTTCGAGAGCCAGTACACCTCGGCTGTGCCCAAAGGCAAGGTCAATGACTTCATCAATTTCTATCAGAGTATTGACGTCTTGCTCATCGATGACATCCACGAGTTGGCAGGAAAGACAGGCACACAGAACACATTCTTCCACATTTTCAACCATCTGCATCAGCATGGCAAGCAGCTCATCATGACCAGCGACCGCAGGCCGGTCGACATGGACGGCATGGTGCCGCGACTCATCTCGCGATTCAAATGGGGAATGACGGTCGAACTCGATAAGCCTGACTACGACCTACGGCGCAATGTGCTCGTCAAGCGTGCACAGCAAGATGGACTCGTCTTGCCCGACGATGTGCTCGACTTCATCGCCGCACAGGTCACCGACAGTGTGCGTGACTTGGAGGGAGTGGTTGTCTCGCTGCTGGCTCATGCCACCATGCTCAATCAGGACATTACGCTCGAGTTGGCACAGTCGGTGGCCAGCAACACTGTGCATGTTACACGACACCAGCTCACCTTTGAGGTCATAGCCGAAACCGTGGCTAGCTATTACAACCTCGACACCGATGCACTCTTCGGCAAGTCGCGCAAGCGCGAGATTAGTGACGCCCGGCAACTGGTGATGTATCTGGCCAAGAATAAGACACAACTCTCATCGACCAACATCGGCTTGCGCATGGCACGCAACCATGCTACAGTGCTCCATGCATGCAAGCAGGTGGAGCAACGACTGGGCATCGAGCGCAAGTTCCGCGACGAGGTCGATGCCATCGAGAAGCGACTCAAGACATTATAGCGTGCGTGCTTGCATCGTTGAGGTGAGACTGTGGCGAATATCCTTTTTAATTCTTAATCTCAATTCTCAATTCATCATTATCATGATTGGTATCATCGTAGCCATGCGCAAGGAGTTGGACCTGCTCTTGCCATTGCTGCAGCAAGTCAATGAGACTAGTGTCGGCGGGTTCACGTTCTTTCAGGGACTCATCGGCAACAACCAGGTCGTGGCCATGCAATGTGGCATCGGAAAGGTCAATGCTGCCATGGGGGCGCTCACCATGGTCAATCACTTCCAACCCCAGTGCGTTATTAACACCGGTGTGGCAGGTGGAGCCGACAAGCTGGTGCGTGTCATGGACATCGTTGTTGCATCGCAGGTCGCTTATCACGACGTCTGGTGTGGCCCCGAGAGCCCATTGGGTAGGGTGCAGGGATTGCCCCTATACTACGATGCGGCACCGTCTTTGTTGAAGCTTGTGCCCAACCAGGACGACATCCATGTGGGGCTCATCTGCTCGGGCGACCAGTTTATCGACGCTATCGACAAGGTCAACGACATCAAAGCCAACTTCCCGAAGGCGCTGGCCGTCGACATGGAGAGTGCTGCCATTGCTCAGGTGTGCTATGTGCGACAAGTGCCATTCATGAGCTTGCGTGTCATCAGCGACTCGCCGGGAGCTAGTCATGACAACACACAGCAGTACAACGACTTCTGGCAGGATGCACCACAACACACGTTCAGTGTCTTGCAGCAGATGCTGCAACAACTTGGCTGAATAATTACGGTACATCTGTGTGGTCAAAAGAAATGAGAAGCGGTGAGCAGAATTTCATCTGCTCACCGCTTCACTTATCGGTGGATGTCTGTCGTTCGAGATTTAGAGACCAATCTTCTTGGCAGCGTCCTTTGCGGCATCCTTGGTAGCGTCAGCAGCCTTGTTGGCGGCATCCTTTGCCTTGTCAACGCCCTCAGCGACTTTTTCGTTGGCCTTGTCGACCACCTCGCCAGCCTTCTCATTCACGGCTGCCTTAGCGTCTTCAACCTTCTCCTTGGCTGCGTCGACCAGTTCGCCCTTGATGCTGTCGCCAGCGGCATTGACCACATCCTTGAGGCTCTCAGGAACGGCAACAACCTTGTTCACCATCTCGTCGATGTTGAAGTTAGGAATTGCAGCGGCAAGTTTCTCCTTGTTCTTAGCAACGATCTCTTTGATCTTCTCGAGCAGGGTCTTGGCACCCTCGGTGTCACCAGCTTCGGTCAGTCGCTGAACCTCGGCGTTGGCATCGTTCAGCATGGCCTCGATGGCGGTAGTGTCGGTGGTGTTGGCCAGCAGAGAGTCGAGCTGATCCACGTTGTAGGCAGCAACGGTAGTGCTGTCATCGCCATTAGTAGTGTTGTTGGCGTTGTTGTCGCACGAAACGAATGTCACGGCAGCCACAGCTGCAAGCATCAATAATAACTTTTTCATAATAAATAAATTAAGTAATGAAAGAATAAAACGATTAATAAAACGCCGCTAAAGTAGCGGATATTTTTTAAATAACAAGCGATTTAGACCATTTTTTTAACTTTTTTATATTTTCACACCCGACTCTCGCAAAAATACACTATCTTTGCAACAGTTTTGTGCTCGATTTGCGTCTTTGCAAACCACGTGCCAATCTACTATACAAATGATTAAAAAAAGTAAACCGGGCAACGGCATTTTTTTGCTCGCACTCATAACCTTAACTACTGTCTTATGATTTACTTGATCTTTTTTGTGATTTCTCTGGTCAGCTGGCTGATTCAGAACTCTTTGAAGAAAAAATTTGAAAAGTACTCCCGGGTTCCCATCAGCTATTCGGGTGCACAAGTGGCACAGATGATGCTTATGCAAAATGGCATCAACGATGTAGCGGTGAGACCCACACGGGGCGAACTCACCGATTTCTTTGACCCCACTAGCAGGTCGGTCAACCTCAGCGAGCCCGTCTATGGGCAGAACACCGTAGCCGCGGCTGCAGTGGCGGCACACGAGTGCGGGCATGCAGTGCAGCACCGCGTGGGCTACAGCATGCTCGTGCTGCGCACCAAGTTGGTTCCTGCCGTCTCGTTTGCCTCCAAGTGGATGATGTGGCTTCTGCTCGGTGGCATTCTGGTGTTTGAGTTTTTCCCCTATTTGTTGGGTGTGGGGGTGGCACTTTTTGCATTGACCACGCTCTTTAGTCTGATTACATTGCCAGTCGAGATTGACGCCAGCAGACGCGCCGTCAGGTGGCTTGAGACAGCGGGTATCACACAAGGCCAAACCACCGACTATGCGCGCGATGCTCTCAAGGCTGCGGCCTACACCTATGTCGTGGCTGCGCTCGGGTCGCTTGCCACGCTGTTCTACTATGCCCGAGTGTTCTTGCGCCGATAGCCACATGTGTGGCACCTTGTGATTTGTGTGTCTTTGCTAAAAATGAATAACTCACGCTATGCAAAACCTGGATCAATTCATTGCTGAAGTCAGTAACTTCCTGTGGGGATGGCCCATGATTATCTTGCTGTTGGGCACTCACATCTTCTTGACTGTGAGACTGAGATTCCCGCAGCGAAAGATTTTGACTGCCATTCGGCTGTCGGTCACCAAGGACAAGGGGGCCGATGGCGATGTGTCACAGTTCGGCGCACTGGCCACTGCACTGGCGGCAACGATCGGCACTGGCAACATCATCGGTGTGGCCACGGCGGTCGCCATGGGTGGGCCAGGAGCGGTGCTTTGGTGCTGGCTCACTGGCGTCTTTGGCATTGCCACCAAGTATGGCGAGGGACTGCTGGCCATCAAATATCGTGTCAAGATGCCCGACGGAACCATGCTGGGCGGACCCATGTACGCGCTGGAGCGAGGACTCAAGCTCAAGTGGCTGGCTGTCTTGTTTGCAGTGTTCACTATCTGCGCATCATTGGGCATTGGGGCATCGGTGCAGGCCAATGCCATCAGCACCATCTGTTATGAGACTTATGGCATCAGTCCTGTGTGGGCAGGAACGGCCATTGTGGCGCTCACTACGCTGGTGGTCATCGGTGGAGTCAAGAGCATAGCCCGCGTGTGTGGCATGCTGGTGCCGTTCATGGCATTGTTCTATGTGCTGGGGTGCTTATATATATTAGGTGTCAACTTCAACTTCCTGTGGCCGGCGGTCAAACTTATCTGTCAGGCGGCGTTTTCGCCCGAGGCGGCCGGTGGAGGATTTGTTGGCGGGTCAGTCATTATGGCCATGCGCTTTGGCATCGCGCGTGGACTCTTCAGCAACGAGTCAGGATTGGGCTCGGCGCCCATTGTGGCGGCTGCAGCCAAGACGCGCAACCCTGTCCGCCAAGCACTGGTGTCGTCGACCGGCACTTTCTGGGACACAGTAGTCATCTGTGCGGTCACTGGGCTGGTCATCGTCAGCAGCGTGCTGGCACACCCCGACATCACCTTTGCCGACGGTGCCTCGCTCACCAAGGCCGCTTTTGCCAAGATTCCTGTTATCGGCTCGCCCCTGTTGTTGGGAGGTCTGATCACCTTTGCATTCACCACCATCCTGGGATGGTGCTACTATGGCGAGATGGCCGTCGAGTATCTCAAGGGCAAGCGGTGGACACATTACTATCGCATCCTCTACATTGTCGTTGCCTTCTTGGGTTGTGTCATCAACCTGACCATGGTGTGGAACTTGGCCGACTGCATGAATGCCCTTATGGCTATCCCTAACCTCATCTCGTTACTCATGCTCAGCGGCGTGCTCGTCCGTGAGACTAATCGCTATCTGTGGGGCAATCGTCTGGACGACAACTCTGATGATGCAGAAAAGCAGTGAGTCCAAAATACAATTCTATTATATATAGATAGGAGTAACTAGTAGATAACTCCCATGCTTAATGGACTCAATTATAAAAAAAGCACCGAACTCTGAGCTGGAGTTCGGTGCTTTTTATATCGTTGTCGTGAAGAATTATTTCTTCTTCTTGCGGTCGCCATAGCGGCTGAGGAACTTGTCGACGCGGCCAGCGGTGTCGACCAGCTTCTGCTTGCCAGTGAAGTAGGGGTGTGACGAGCTGGTGATCTCAAGCTTGACCAGAGGATAGGTCTTGCCGTCGATTTCGATGGTCTCTTTCGAGTTTACGGTCGAGCGGGTGATGAATACCTCTTCGTTCGACATGTCCTTGAATGCAACCTCGCGATAGTTGCTAGGATGGAGATCTTTTTTCATTGTTATAATGCCTTCTTAAATAGTTAACTAATTTACGTTTGCGGGCGGTGGTAAACGCCCAATCTTGTAATGGCGGCGCAAAATTACAAAGACTTTTCGGACTGACAAAAGTTTTTTGCCATTTTCTCGTTAATTTAATGTAAATGGCCACAAAAGTGGCTGCGTTCTGCAATTTTTTTGTAATTTTGCCCCATTAAATTAGAGACAAGGCTTATGTTTAGTATATTCCAACGCAAGAAACAAAATAACCAGTTGTTCTACCACACTGATGTCCACAGCCATATATTGCCTGGTGTGGACCATGGCTCTCAGAACATTGAGCAGTCGTTAGAGATGCTCAGGGCCGAGCGAGAGATGGGCATCACAACTGTCGTGCTCACATCGCATGTCACGGCCGAGACCTTTGAAAACACACCCGACACCCTGCGTCCGGCATTTGAATTGCTCAAAGAGACTGTGGCCGAGACCGAAGACTTGGCTCACATGAAGCTATTCCTGTCGGCCGAATACCGCATCGATGAGTTCTGGGACAAGCAATACAAGCTGGGCAATCAGATTGCCATGCCTGGCAACTACATCCTCATGGAGAACTCATTCCACCAGGAACTACTCGAGCTGGATGACCTGTTGTTCGACCTAAGGGTCAAAGGCTACAAGCCCATTCTGGCCCACCCAGAGCGTTATGGATACTACTCGGCACGCAAGCAACGCCTTGAGCAGCTACATGGCATGGGCATCAAGTTTCAGGTCAATCTGTTGTCGCTAGCCGGATACTTCGGCCAGCATTGCCGAGAGACAGCAATGTGGCTAGTCAAAAATAACATGGTCGACATGCTGGGTAGCGACATGCACGGCATGGACCATGCCAAAATCATTCAGGACTACATCAACTCGAAGGAGTGGCGCAAAAAAATCGCTCCACAACTGCAGGCACACATCATCAATGACCTAGTGCGTGACTGACCGCGCAAACTGTGCAATGAGTTCGGCAGTGCCTTCGCTGCCCAGCAGCGACGAGTCGATGGTCAAGTCATAGCTTGACGCCTCGCCCCAGTGCTTGTCGGTGTAGAAGTTATAATACTCGGCACGCAGACGGTTTTTCTTATCCATTAACGAACGTGCTTCGTCCTCGCTCTGGCAATCGCCTCGCTCAAGAATGCGAGCGATGCGGGCCGACTCGGGGGCATGTACAAACACGCTGACCACACGACAATGGTTGCGCAGCACATAGTCGGCAGTTCGTCCCACCATCACACACGGGCCACGATCGGCAAGCGTAGTCATCACTTCGCTCTGAGCACGATAGATGTGATCGTCGCTCAGTGGGGTGTCGCCCATGAAGTAGGAGCCACTGTTCAAGCCCAAGTTGAACGACCAGATGTTGGCAAAAAAGCGGGGACTTCGCTCGTCGGCCGCCTCAAAGATGTGTTCGCTTACGCCGCTCTGACGTGCTGCCTCAATAAGCAGCTCTTTGTCATAGTACTCGATGCCCAGCTTCTCGGCCACCAAGCGCCCAATTTCTCGGCCACCACTGCCAAACTGTCGGCCAATGGTTACCACCCATTTCTCAGTATTATTGTTGTTGCTCATCAGTTGATAATAGGTTTTCGCCATTAGCCTCAAAGGTCATCGTTTGCATCTGGCCATCAGACCAGTTTGCAATGAGTATGGCTCCTTGTGGCTGGTACTTAAACTCAACAATCTCATATTCGCGTACAAAGTTCACTTTGCCCTTGCCCTTGTCAAGCAACGACTTGAGCAGCAGTTCGTTGTCCAGCGAGCGGAGGAAGACAAAATACTTGCGCCCCATCTGCATCGTACCATAGTAGGTCTTCTCATCACCGCCGCCTCGCAAGATGTCCTGTGACTGAATATAAACATCAATCGTTTTATCAGGTTGCGGGTCGAGGGCTACGGCATAAACATAGTTCTCACCATCGGTGTCGCACATCGTACGCATCAGCGAGGTCAGTGCTTCGACAAACCGAATATCAGCCTTTTTGCTCCACTTCATCTGTCGCAGCTCCATCTGGATGGTCTTGTCGGGCAGGGCAGAGCGCTCGGCCTCGGTGAGTTGCTCCACTAGTGGCACCTCAAGTTTGTCGCCGGCCCACACGCTCAGCACAGCCAGCAACATCACAGTGATTGTCATCAATTTCTTCATCTCATTTCTTGTTTAGCTCTAGATTGTCTAGAGTTTCTAGATGCAAACCCCATGCCAGCATTATGAATTAAGAATATTGCATTACTCATTATTCATTATTCATTGACTCAGTATCCCAGTTCCTCGCCCACCAGGACAACTACGTGGCGGTTGGCGCCGTTGTTATTGCGCAGCAGGTGGATGTAGTTGCATATGCACTGTGGTGAGTTGCAATTGTGGCAACGGCCATCGGTCTGGCAGGGTGTTTGGATGCCGAAGCGGGTGGCATTGATGGGGGCGGCAGTCGATCGTGCACGTTTGATGGCGGCATCCACGTCTTGTGCCACCTTGTTCAGGCCCACGACATGAATCACACGCTTTGGGCCCCAGGTGATGGCTGCTACACGGTTGCCGTTGCCATCGATGTTAACTAGCACACCGTCCTCACTGATGGCATTGGCCGAAGTCAGGAACACATCACACCCAAAGGTTTCGCGATACAATGCCTCAATCTCCTCACGGTCGGTCAGAGCCTCACGATCAAGCAACAGCAGCGACTGGCGATGGCGCAGATGATCAATCAAGCCCATGTCACGAATGGTCATCGAGCCGCCCCAACTCACCGAACTGCCGTCGGCAATCAGCGTGTCAATCAGTTCAATCGCCTCAAGGCGGGTGGGGCAGTAATGGGCCTCAAAATGCCGGTGCTCAAGGTTCTTGACCATTGTGGCCCCAAGCCGGCTGTTTCTTGTTTCTCTTACGTCCATATCGATAAGCACTAGTTTTTTAGAATAGGCAAATGTACTAAATTTTTTTTAATAGACAAAAAAACAACCGCAATTTGTATTGCGGTTGTTTGAGTCAGTACATTCTCGCGGCACATTAGCCGAAGTTGTCATAGTGGATACTCGACGGGTCGACGCCCAGTGAGTCGAGCAGGTCGTTGACGGTCTTGCTCATCATCGCCGGGCCGCACATGTAGTATTCGCAGTCCTCGGGAGCTTCGTGCTGACCCAAGTAGGTGTCGCGCATCACCGGGGCTACAAAGCCGGCAGTGTACTTCACACCTGCAGCGTCGGCGGCGGGGTCGGGACGGTCCAGNNAGAGCCAAGTGGAAGTGGAAGTTGGGGAACTCCTTCTCGATCTCAAGGAAGTCCTCAAGATAGAACACCTCGCTCAGCGAACGCGCACCATAGAAGTAGTGCATCTCACGGTCACGCGTGTTCAGCGTGCGTGTCATGTGCATGATTTGGGCACGCAACGGAGCCATGCCGGCACCACCGCCCACCCAGATCATCTCCTTCTTCGAGTCGAAGATGGGGTGGAAGTCGCCGTAAGGGCCACTCATGATGACCTTGTCGCCTGGCTTGAGCGTGAAGATGTAGCTTGATGCGATGCCAGGCATCACGTCCTGGAAACCACCGCCTTGATCTTTGGGCTTGAACGGTGGGGTGGCGATGCGCACAGTCAGCATGAAGCGGTCGCCCTCGGCGGGGTAGTTAGCCATCGAGTAAGCGCGGATGGTGGGCTCGGTGTTGCGGCACTTGAGCGAGAACATGTTGTACTTATCCCAAGTCTCCTTGTATTCACCCAGCGAGGCCTTGTCGATGTCTTTGTCATAGTCCATCTCGTAGGCTGGGATGCGAATCTGAGCATACGAGCCGGGGATGAAATCCATGTGCTCGCCGGGAGGAAGAGCCACAATAAACTCCTTGATGAACGACGACACCAGGTTGTTGCTCACCACAGTGCACTCATATTCCTTGACACTCAGCACCGAGTCGGGTACTTGAATCTCCAGATTGTCCTTAACTTTGACCTGACATCCTAGACGCCAGTGGTCTTGCTGTTCCTTGCGCGAGAAGTGGACGGTCTCGGTGGGCAGAATCTCACCGCCGCCCTCGACTACCTGAACCTTGCACTGGCCACAGCTGCCCTTGCCGCCACAGGCGCTCGAGAGCATCACGCCCTGGCTCTGCAGCGTGCTCAGCAACGATGAGCCGGTCTCGACCTCAAGTTCCTTGGCGCCGCCATTGATGTTGATTTTGACTTTGCCGCTGGGCACCAAGTAGTGGCGCGCCGTCAGCAGAATGACCACCAGCAGCAGTGTGATAATCAGGAATATGACTGCGCTGGCAATGACTGTTGTTGAAGTATTCAGTAGTAACATGCGTGTTATCCGAGTTTAATGCCCAGGAAACTCATGAACGCAATGCCCATGAGTCCAGTAATGATGAATGTGATACCCACACCCCGCAGTGGAGCAGGAATGTTGCTGTAGGCAATCTTTTCGCGGATGGCAGCAAGACCAACGATGGCCAGCAGCCAGCCGATGCCTGAA